>JBMCLZ010000026.1:0-8824 GCA_048615025.1 Candidatus Dojkabacteria bacterium
GAGGAAGATCTTTGGTAGAAAGCATTCTTGAAACACGTGCAACCAGCCACGCACCTACCAAGAGTGAAAATACTACGCCCAGATAAAAAGTGTATCCCTGGGCGAGATCTACGATCTCGCCAGCCCGTACTTCGCTATAATCGTCTAGATTTCCTTCGAGCATGTCTTCTACGAAAAAGCTGGTAGCCAACAAAGAAAGGGTAGAGATCAGTAACAGTAAGATCAGAGCCGATTTAACAACCCAAGCAAAGTTTAGTTTTCTTTGTGCCTCTTCAGGGATATTCCTTATCGCCGAGACAATATTAAGTTTCGAAATAAGGTAGCTGGAGAAGGTTGCTGTTAAGAAAGTGATTAATGCACCAACGGTGAATCCAATTAAGAGGCTGTTCGCCTCTACAGCAAATTCGATCTCGAAAGCTTCCTCGAGGTCGAATGTAGAAAGCACTCCAGAAAACATCTCGTTTACACCTACTGTAAGAGCGATCCCAAGTCCTACTCCCACAATCACTCCAAGAAGAGAAGATGCTAAGGAGTAAACTAAACCTTCGTATACAAATGATCGAGTAAGCTGAAAACGATTCAGGGCGATCGCGCGCAGAACGCCCATTTCGAACTTGCGCTCTTCGGCAAGCATAGAGTAAAGATTAGCAATAAGAAGTATACCAGCGATTATTCCGAAGATGCTTAATACCAAGAAAAGTGTAATAAACGTCCCAAAACCAAATCCATCTAGTGCAGATTGTTTTATTTCATTTACATTGAGCCCGATTCTTTCAGACTCGAAACCCTCGAGTGCCGCGATAATATCTTCGCGGTACTGATCTCCATCGTATCCTTCTGGCTCTAAACCGCCAGGATGAGAAACATAAATCGAGTTATATGGGCTTAGATCTGGAGCTAGTTGTAACTGTCTAGCAATGTAATCTGCATTTACGAAGAAAGTATCTACTCCAATTATTCCCTGATCTTCGTAGATATGTTCAACATAGAAACTAACATCCTCTTGCCCAAGGGTGACCGCGATTGTGTCGCCTTCGGCAAGCTCTAGGCGCTTAGCAAAAGAGGAAGAAACAATAGCTCCTTCTTCGCGATCCAAGTTAGGGAAAACTTGTGGGCTTTCGCCAAAATCCGCTAACTGAAGCTGGTCTCCTGCTACCATGGTTATGATAAAAGCATTCAAGACTGTTTCTCCTTGTGCGTTAAGTTTTCTCGCGGTGACCACCTGGTTTAATATCGGTAAAACCCCATCTTGCCGAGCGTTTTCTTCTAAAAGAGTTGTTGCTTGTTCTAACTCAGTATTAGTAAAGGTGGTAAAAGCACCCTGATTGGTCTGCAGATCTTCTGCACCAACCCAGACATCTATCTCGCCCAAATTCTCTTCGACTATATTTAGAAACGAGCGATCGAGAGAATCACCTAAGACCAAAGACCCAGTAATGAGAGCAGATCCTACCATCGAGCCAAGCACAACGAGAGCCGTATTACCAATTCTCCTTCGGATATTGCGGAATCCAATCTTTCTAGCTATTGGCGAAAAAAAGGCAGTTAAAAATGTAAGCCCAAAGACCGCCATGGTCAGGACAACAAGAAAAAGTTCGATACTTATATCCATTCTGATTCCAGTTTATACCTCATTGTTCCCTTTTACCAACAATATTTTTCGGATAGCGCGTAAATTGGCTTCAGAAATATTGGGAGAGGTGGGCAAATTCACAATCCTATCCTTTATTTCCTCTGTTATGGGGCAGTCGCCAGAAGTATAACCCAACTCAGAAAGGTGTTCTTCTTTTGTATAGAACATCGACTTATACCAATCTCCGAGAACAATACCGTATTTCTTTGCCCGCCTTACAATCTGATTTCTTTCCTCTTCCGATTCGAGGAGTAGGGGATAGCGATGAAACGCGTGTGGAAGATCATTCTCGATAATATTTTTTATATATTCTTGTTCAGGATTGTTTTTATAGCTCGTAAGCTCGATTATCCCGCTATAAACTTTTGCAATTTCTCTTCGCCCTTGATTAAATCTCGCGAGTTTCTCTATCTGGTTAAGCCCCAGAATAGCCTGCTTTTCTGGAAGTTTACTCGGGATATAGCTAGGTTTGCCTCCTGAATACTCTTCTAACTCTATCTCTACCCCTAAAAAGCCGATCCTATGAGCAAGCCATATGAGTGCCTTTCCTATAGTAAGTTTTCCGTAACCAAACTTGTAAAGCTTTAACGCAACCTCCCAGAAAACTGGGTTAAGGTTTAGTTTGGTTTGATTAGCCTTTGGCAGTTCTGGTAGTTCCCGATAACTCTCCCGAAACAGCAGGCGCAGCTTTGCTAGCCTCTCCGAGGCCAAGTTTAGCAAAACCGCGCCCCCCCTAACTGTCGAGATCATTTTTTCTACACCGAATGTCATGATCGCAAAATCTGATTCAACGCCTAGTTTTGCTCCTCGTTTATTATCTCGTTTGTTATCTTGTTTGTTACCTTGCAAACTATAAGATTCGCCCAAAGAGTGTGCTAGATCCTCTACTAGAAAAATATCTTCTCTGCCCATCTCCTTTAATTTCTGTTTGAGTTCAAGGACAGGAAAGGGGAGTCCAAAGGTATGTTGAATTAAAATAAGCTTTGTATTATCTGTAACTGCTGAAACGATCCCTTCAAGACTGTTATTAAAACTCTTTTTACTAGAATCAACAAAAACTGGTTTTAGACCACTCCACAAGACCGGATTTACTATGACCACACAGGTAAATGAAGGCATTATCACTTCTGAATTTGCATCCCAAGAAAACTCATTTTTTAGATTCTGCAGAATGAAATAAAAAGCATCTCTTGCCCCACCCAACAACCCAGCAGCTACTTTTCTATCGTCTCTATATACATGGTTTAGTTCAATATACCCTTCTGGCAGGTGTTCGTTAACTTCTAAGGAGTCAGGATAAAAATCATAGAATAGTTTTACAATCTCCTCTGCGAACCTATCCCGAACATGCGGGTCGATTTTTTTTATTTTCCGGAAAGCGACTGACCGAGCAAGGTGGAAGTCGTCGCACTCAAAAGTTGGCAATAGTCCTATCTTTCCTTCGTTGATTGGAGGTTTTAGTTTCCTTGTGCTTATTTTTTGCGGGATTTTATTCTGTTCAGCCACGACCTTTTTTATATCTCCGTTACATACAAATTAGTGCTGGATCCGCATAGGCATGATTACGTGTAGATAGTTTGGGTCGTTAGGGTCACGAAAAACACCTGGAGCTGTAATGCTGTTCGCTTCGAATCTAATAGTTTCCCCAGAAATAGATCCAAGCATATCACTTAAGAATTTTGCATTGTATGCAGTTTCGAACTGTTCACCTTCGACATCATCTAATTCTGCTACAGATTCGTTGTTTCCCATGTCTTCCACCTTAGCAGATAGGTGAAGTTGTTTCTCTTCTGAGAAAATTTTAAAAAGCGTCTTACTTCCTACAATATTCCTCGCAAAAATATTTGCCACTTTTACTGAATGAGAGATTTCAGCTTTATGTGCGACAAAGGCAAAATTATATTCACTTGGAATAATTTTTTTGTAGTCTGGGTATTCGCCTTCGATTAGTCTAGAGGAGATAACAACATCACCAACTTTAAACAAAACTTGGTTTTTGCCATCCAAATGGAATATCTGCACAAGATCTTCTTCGCTCGATTCGTCTGCAGGAAATTCATCGGTGATAATCTTTGCGACTTCTTGCAAAGAAGTCGCAGGAACCACAAGGCTCAATTCTTCGTTCTTAGCCTCATCTGCAAGTTCAACGAATTTCTGCGAAAGGCGGAAACCATCGACGCCAACCAAGGAAAGTTTTCTTTTAGTCGCCTCAAGAAGAATTCCAGTTAGAACCGGTCGAGACTGGTCGCTTGCAGCGGCAAAAGTTGTCTTTGCGATCGCTTCGCGCAGATCCTGTGCCGCAACAACCAAATCTGGTTCACCTGCAACCTCTGGAAGAGGAGGGAAGTCGTCGGCAGGAATAATATACAATTGCGCGGAGTTATCCACAGACTTAACCTCAAGACTCTGACCTGTTTGCAATAGCTCGATCTTGTTCGAACTCAGCTGTGCCACAAACTCTGTGAGTAATCTTGCGTTAACCGTAAGCTCCCCCTCTTCACCAATTTCCCCGCCAACCTCTGCTGAAACAGAGATCTCCAAATCTGTTGCAGCAAAACGGATTACCCCCTTTTCCGCCTTAATTAGGACATTAGCAAGAATTGGGATATTAGGCTTACTAGCTGTTGCTTTTAAGATATGGTTTAGACTTTTGTGCAAATTAGCTTGTGTGAGTGAAACTTTCATTCCCTATTTTTATATTTATATAAAATAGATTTAGTATTAGGCAGTGTGGATAAGTGGTTAACTCCCTACATAGATTCTAGTTTATCTGCATCAAAATTGCCAATCCGTAAATTTAAATCCTGTGGAAAACCTAAAGGACAATATACTGCTTATTCTGATAACTTCTCGATAAGATTAATTATTTGATCCCTAAAAACTTCGTCTGCGGCACGCTTATCTGCAACTCTTTGAATCCCATGCATGATTGTCGTATGATCTTTTCGATTCAAAAATCTTGCTATCTCTTCTAGTTTATATCCAAGCTCTTGACGAAAAATATACATACAAACTTGCCTTGCAAGGGCAATATCTGCTGTTCTCCTAGAGCCTTTAATGTCGGAACTGCTCACCTCGAACTCCTTGGCTACTTTTTTTATGATCTGCTGCACAGAGATCACTTTTCTTTTTGCTCTTGCATCTTTGCCAAGTTGTTTTGCCACTTCTTCTATACTCAATTCATGCCTTGCCAGATTATTAAGTAGAACAACTTTCTGTAACGCTCCTTCTAATTCGCGAACGTTGTCTGTAACATTTTCCGCAAGATAGTTGACAAACTTCTCTGGAATTACTTGCCCGGTTTGCTCCATTTTTCTTCGCAAAATTGCAAGTCTGTGTTCGTAATCAGGACGTTGAATCTCGACAACTATCCCGCCCTGAAACCTCGATTTCAGTCTCGCTTCTAAATTGTTCAACTCTTCGGGTGGTCTATCGGAAATGATAATTATTTGTTTTCCGTCTGCTTGTAAAACATTGAACGTATTAAAAAATTCTGTTTGAGTCTTTTCCCAGTTAGAAATGAATTGTATATCGTCTATTATCAGAAGATCTGCCGATTTCCTATATTTTTCCCTAAATTTGATATTTTTTCCTGTTTGGATCGCTCTGACCATTTCATTCATAAATCCTTCCGCAGAAATATAGACAATCTTTTTTTCGATGTCTCTTTCGATGATTCTCGTTGCAACAGCGTGAGCCATATGAGTTTTCCCAAGGCCAGTCCCACCGTAGATAAAATATGGGTTGTAAACTTGCCCTGGGCTTTCGGCAATGGCAAGCGCTGCTGCATGAGCCATCTGGTTAGCCTCCCCTACAACTAGGTTTTCGAAGCGCCATTTCGGGTTGATCTTAGCCTGCTGTAGAACTGTATATATTTGGGCACTTTCTCCACCTTCAAGATCTAGAAGACTTGGACCAGAAGATTTTCCATAGCTACTACGACTCCTGTTCCCTTCTCCACTATCTTCTCCTACTTTGCCCAACGACCCCTTAACCAAAACAGACTTTGTCAATTCTTCACTAATTTTGTACTCGACCTCTATACCTTCTTTTTTGGCGACATATCCGAGGGTTTGTTCAATCATAATCTGGTGCTTTCGTCTGAGCCAATCTGCAGAGTAGGAATTTCTTACTGCAACTGTTGCTTTCTTCCCCGAAACCTCGATCAGATTGGTATGCAAAAACCAGGTATTGAATTGAGTTGGATTATCTAGTTTAACTTCGATTTGCGCTAGAGTTTTTTTCCAAATGTCTTTGTAGTCTAAATTATTCCCAGGCATTTTTCAGCGTTTATTGTACTTATATGAAAATCGCTAAAAACAAAGCTTACCGCGGCTTTTAGAGCGCCGCGGCGAGCTGGTTCGCGTACTGTTCTAAAAATAGCTTATTTGTGGATAAGTTGGCAAACGTTCAGCCATCCGCCACGATAATTCACTTCTCTTTCAGAGTTCTTGCCTTTGCTGGGTTTGATCAAATTATGTCTCATATTTTTCGGGTAATTTTGTGGATAATCTAAAGAGATATATAGTCATTCATCATTGCCTTCTAGGGGGATTTAAGTTAATTTTAGTTATGGTCGAAACAGTATTTCTAATTGGTGCTGGCTTATTTACAATAAGCAGTATCGCATTTTATTCCTACTACACTCTAGATAAAGCATCAGACAAAAGTAAAGCTCAGCTACGAGAATTTAACACCCCGATGCTTGTTAGTCTGGTAACCCTCGTTTCTTACATCGTTATGTATATTGGGGACTATGTTGTGGAAATGAATGGAGAAACCATCTACTATACTAGATGGTTTTTTTATGCGTTTAGCTGCGCGCTTTTGATGTACGAAATTAGCAAGAAATTGGGGTTTAATGCCGAAAAGCGCGCAAACTCTATTTATCTAACTGTAGTAGTTATGTTAGTAGGAATGCTGACTGCTATTACAACCGGTGCTTACCAGTGGCTGTTTTTCACAATCAGTTCATTTGCGTTTATTGCAGTTGCGTTCGAGATATTTTCGGCTAGACCAAAGGGATTAATCAAGTCTAATAAAGAGGAAATAAAACAAATTCGAATTTATGTCGGCTTCTTCTGGTTTCTCTTCCCAGTCGTGTTTCTCATCTCTCCAACCATGTTCGCGTTAGTTCCAGTTGCTATTGCTCAAGGACTATATCTTATCTTAGATTTAATCACAAAAATCCTTTTTTACATCACACTAGATGCCGAATAAGGGGTAATTTTCTTTAGGAAGTTTGAGATGTGCCGCGGGTCAGACTTGAACTGACGACACCCCGCTCTTCAGGCGGGTGCTCTACCAACTGAGCTACCACGGCATCAATCGTTGATACACTTGCCATTATAACCTACTCTCAGCAATTTTGTTAAAGATGTGAAACTTTAATTGTCGAACCGACGTCTCTCATTCCACAAGTACAATTAGGTTGATCGGTAGGGGTGGGATTCGAACCCACGGTCCCGCACTCAATTCGCAAACACCGCTTACGCGCTGAGTGCGGGACGCCTCGTTAGCAGTGAGGTACTTTCGGCCACTCAGTCACCCTACCAAACATTGTGCAGCCCAGAGACTGCGTCCATGATTATAGCGTATTGGTAAAGATTGGGAAAAATCGTTAGAGTGAATTATGGACCAAAATCAAGTTGCAGATTTGAAAGGGCAATTAGAAGAACTGCAGGCAAAGTTACAAACGGCAGAGGAGCAGCAGCGAATCAAGCAAGAAGAAGCAGCTCCCTTGCGCGTCATTCTGGAATGGGAGGCTCCAGAGAGAATTTTCGAGAACAGATCGAAGGTTTGGTATCTTCTTGTTACTTTGGGATTCATTGTGGCAATCGCTTTTGCAGCTGTTACCCAAGAAATTTTATTAATCATCGCACTAATTGCGTTAATGTTTTTGGTTTATCTGAATAGCACAATCGAGCCAAAGCTGGTGAATCATGAAATTACAAACAAAGGGATAAAATCTGGTGAAGATATTTGGCTATGGAGTGACATTAAAGGAGTGTGGATAGGCAAGCGCGGCAAGCACGATGTTCTAAATGTTGATCTTGCAGACGGGGTTAAGCGTTCGAACAACCGGCTGATGCTTCTTCTTGGGGTCGCGAACCCTGAGGAAATAGTGCGTGAGCTTATTAAGCATATTACATATTTAAATCGCAATCAGGTAGACCAAGATTTTATCGCGGTTTTTACTCATGGCGACTACCAGCCGATAACGGTGTATATTCCCGAGCTATCTGCGAATAAGTCAACTCAAACGAACTCTGCAACTACCGTAAATACTGAAAGCAAGAATTCCTCTCTAACAAAGAGCAAATGATATAATCAATACGCTTAGAGTCCGCATTGGCTCCCATAGCTCAATAGGATAGAGCGTCACTTTGCGGAAGTGGAGGTTGCAGGTTCGATTCCTGCTGGGGGCACCATGGCACCCTTTTTTATATGCAGCTATTTCGACTAAATATTCATAGTTTTTGCTGCTATCATATTGGAGTTATTCAAGTTTTGGTTCTGGGTTGCGGGGGAGTAGTTACTAGGCTAAGATGATCTGAATATGGAGATCAAAAGAAAAAAAGATTCCCAAAGTGCTATTTCAAAAAATCGACACATTGCAACAATTTTTGCATTTTTTACCCTAATACTAATTGCTGTAGTTTTTCTCCTAACTATCCACACGCCTGGTAAGGAAAGTGAGGTTTTGGGGACAACTAGTGGAGCTGTCGGTATAGATACAGATACAGAACTAAACAATGGCTCGCTAACAGATGTCGAACTTTCCGGTACTGGTAGCGCAGCTTCTGTCAAGTTAGCAGGAGACCCTGGACCAGATGGGACGAGTAATTATCGGGCATTGGTCATAGATAATGAATCTAATCCAGAGACACTTACGAACTATCAAGTAAAACTAAATGTGGATACAAGTTTTGCCGGTGTTAACGACGATTGTTCAGATATACGTTTTACAAATGATTCAGGGGAAGAGCTGGACTATTGGATCAAGGAAGGGTGCGATACATCGGAAACAGTTATATGGGTCGAAGTAGATGAGATCTTAGGGAACGCAGATACGACCATAAGAATGTACTACGGAAACCCAGATGCTACTGCAAAGTCTAGCGCAGCAGATACGTTTGTTTATCATGAGAGCTACGAAGATACCTTTGACGCAGCAGGCCTTAGTTCAAC
>JBMCLZ010000027.1:0-8701 GCA_048615025.1 Candidatus Dojkabacteria bacterium
TGTATCGAAGGGTGGTTCTTCGAATCCCCCTGGTTCAGCGGTGCAGATTATGCTTGGGTCCCCTCCAGTATGATCAGCATAACGGAACGAAAAAGAAGGCTCTCCTGTATCATTCAATATAACAATATTTACTTGACCTTGTCCCCTTGGGAGCAGATCAAGTATCTGTGCAATTGCTTGCTGGTCGGGGGAGTCAACTCCATGGTATTCCATGGTGTCCTTTCTAATTGCGCTAATTAATATTGTAAATAGAAAGACAGCAGTAAATATTCCGTATCCTAACTTTTCCTTCATTTTCTACCTAGGGTCATTATATGTACCTGTTATATATCATGCCAAATTTACAAACAACCCCGCTAGATTCGAAGTTGACATGACCACTTAAGTATGATAATAATACTATATTATGCTAAGTGAAGACAAAAAAAGTAGGGTGTCTCTTACAATGCCAAGAATGTTGGTAGAAGATCTAAAAGAAGAAGCACATGGGAATCAGACTAATCTCAGTGCGTACATCACAAAATTGCTACATCTACGGAACCAATGGACCCATGTTTCCGAAAAGGACTCTAAATTTAGGTATCCTAAGACTATCAGTCTTCAGAAGAATGCGGGTAAGCTCGAGCGAGATAAATTTAGCCGAGAAAGGATCTATGCCGATCGAACTAAGCGGATCATGGGCAATTGATACCAACATCTTAATCTATTCATTAGATGAAGATTCAGTTCATTTTAAGAAAATGAAAAGTTTTTGGCGCGATATATGGGGGCGGCAAGACATACAACTTGCAATAGCAGACCAGGTTCTGACCGAATCCCACAACGTATTATCGAAAATCTATCATATTAAGCACCAAGAAATTGCAGATTTACTTCAGGAATTTATGCAGACTCTGCCTATAGTTAGGATAAAACCAAGGACGAATACATTTGGTCATTTTCTCAATAAGATTGTCGAGCAACAATCGGTGGATGTTTTTGACGCATACTTAGCAGCTACTTTACTGGATAACAGAATTGATGGTCTAGTTACAGCAAACACAAGGCACTTCAAAGATATTGCAGGGCTGGAACTGTTCGATCCGACTCGCTAACTCATCACCGCGATTTGCTCGGGGAAGAACTCTCGGAAGTTGTCTTGGGTAATTACGACTTTGCCAGTATGGCCTTCGACCAACATCTTGGCGACCTTTCTTGCGAGCTGGGTTAGGTTGCGCTCTAGTTGGCGGATACCAGGGTCGAAGCCGAGTGGGCGTATCATCAAAGGCCAGACATCTTCTGCAATCTCTAGCTGTTCTGCACTTATTCCGGTATTAGCGCGTACTTTTGGAAGGAGGTAGTTTTTTGCAATTACTTGTTTTTCCTCGTCCGAATAGCTATGAAACCGCACAACCTCGAGTCGGTCTAGAAGGGCAGCTGTTACCCCAGAAAGGTTGTTAGCAGTTGTAATAAACAGCACCTGCGAAAGATCTAGCGGGTAGTCGAGATAGCGATCCATGAACTGTTTGTTTTGCGCAGGGTCCAATACTTCCAACAGAGCAGCCATCACGTCGGCACGCAGGTTTTCGGCATTGCTTACCTTGTCGATCTCGTCTAGAAGAATAACCGGGTTCATCGTGCCTGCAGAGATTAGCGCTTTAACAATCTGCCCAGGCTCAGCACCACTCTCGCCCTTATTGCGCCCACGCAACTCGTGCACAGAGGCAAATGCGCCAAGAGAAATACGGGTAAAGCCACGCCCGAGCGACTCTGCAATCGATCTGCTCATAGTGGTTTTTCCTATACCTTGTACTCCAACAAAACAAAGGATAGGCTGCGCCATCTCTGCTGGGGTTTGATTATATGCGTGTGGTATTGCGTTGACATTGCCCTTGCTTGCACTAGCAGCGATATTTTCGTCGCTATGGCTCTGTTGAGCAGAATTTTGTTGCAAGTTTTGCTGTGCTGCCTTTTCTCGTAAAGCTTTGGTGGCGATAAACTCCAATATATGTTCTTTAACCTCTTCTAGACCATAATGCTTGGCGTCCATTTGTTGCTTGGCATTGTCTAAGTTCAAGTTGTCTTGCGTATACTTCCCAAAAGGAATCCGTGTAATCCAATCTATGTATTTGGAGATGATTTCGTACTCTTGCAGCGAATAGTTTGCCCCAGAACTCATTAACCCTTGTAAGCGGCGAAGCATATTTTCTGCCTGAACACGAAGCTCATCTGGTAAAGCTACCGCTTGCAGCTTTCCACTGAGCCGTGAGACTTCATTTGCCACAGCAGTAGATGCGTTTGAGTTGGTTTGGGCAGCTATGTTATCCATCTAAAAAGTCGAAAATTATCAGATCAATACAAAACTATAGCAAATACTCTTGACATCGTCTTTAATCATTGCCATATTTAGTTTAACTAATATTTTATTTTTAACTGTCCATAACATGACCTATAGTTTTACAGACAAAAAACTCGAGGGTTTTACTTTAATTGAAATCTTAGTCGTAGTTGCTCTAATTGCGATTCTTGCTGGAATCACGATTATTGCAATCAACCCAGCACAGAACTTCGAAGATACACGAAACGCACAAAGAAGCTCGGATGTGAACACCATTCTTAATGCAGTCACACAATATACTGCAGAAGATGGAAACTCCCTAGACGACTTTGCAATCGCACCAGCAACAGAAATAGCACAGTGCCCAACTGTCGACAACATTGGAACTGATTCAGCTAACGTGGATCTAAGTGATCTTATTCCAGACTTCATTGTGGCTGTCCCAACAGATCCTAGCACAGGAGATGACGCAGATACTGGCTACACAATCTGCGAAACAGCAGCAGGTAGAATCGAGGTAACTGCACCTGCTACTGAGGGGGATGGTGACGACATCTCGGTTACTCGCTAGTAGCTAGTTTGTAGGATCAAACTTAAGAGAGTTTTGATTACTGGGATCCTTTCGGATCCCAGTTGTTTTTTTAGCCCTGACTGTTAGACTAGTATAAGCTGCCATGAGTGTATTGAATAAAGTTTTTGGAAAAAATAAATCGGCCCCAACTACTCAAGAAGTAGAATCGATTACTACAGAGAAGGAAAGAGAAATCGCAGAACTAGGGCAGTCCGAAGATGTGGGGATGCTGCTAAACGACATTATGTTAGAGGCCCTAGAAAAAAAGGCTTCTGACGTACACTTCGAGCCAAGAGATTCAGATATGGTTATCCGCTTTCGGATCGATGGGATTTTGCGCGAAGTGCGATCTTTGCCTAAGAAAATTATCGATGCATTGGTTTTTAAAGTGAAGATCGTCTCGAAGCTAAGAACAGACGAGCACTTCGCGCCTCAAGACGGAAGAATAAGATTCATGCTCGAAGACGGAGACTACTTCGACACCCGTGTTTCAATTCTACCAATTTCAAAAGGGGAAAAAGTCGTGATGCGTCTGCTATCAAGACAGGGGAAAGACTTTACACTCGAAGAGCTCGGGATGGGACCTTTGGAACTAGACAAAACCAAGAAAGCTTATACCAAACCCCATGGTCTAATTATTGCAGCAGGACCAACTGGCTCTGGTAAAACCACAACTCTCTATTCGATGCTTAAAATTCTAAACTCCCCTGAAATAAATATTTCTACGATCGAAGATCCTGTAGAGTACGACCTGCCCGGGGTAAACCATGTGCAGGTAAATAAGAAAACAGATCTAACATTTGCCGCTGGTTTGCGGGCGCTTTTGCGTCAGGACCCAGATGTGATCATGATCGGCGAGATTCGCGATAAAGAGACTGCAAGGATTGCGATCAACGCAGCCCTAACAGGTCACTTGGTTTTAAGCACGATTCATACCAACGATGCACCCTCGACAATTCCTAGACTTATCGATATGGGGGTAGAACCATACTTGGTCGCTTCTACAGTAAACCTAGTTATCGCTCAGCGTTTGGCAAGAAAACTTATTCCAGAATGCGCGGTAGAGTACAAACTTTCTAAGTTCGAATACGACGATCTCTTGCTTAAGGTAAGACCAGATATCGCAGCTGCCATTAAGGTGGGAGATAAGCTTTTCCGCCCAAACGACAGCAATGATCCTGCGAGCTGCTACAAGGGTAGAACAGGGCTGTACGAAATTTTAGAGGTAAACGAAGAACTTAGAGATCTGATCGCTAGTCGCGCAAGCACAGACGAGCTGCGTAAGGCGGCAAGGAAGAATCAGGATATGAGAACAATTCTCGAGGCTGGGGTAGATAAATTGAAAACTGGAGATATTACACTTACGGAGTTAATTAGAGTTACAGCACTAAAGGAGTAGATCAAAAGGAGTAGATCGAAAACAGTAAATCAAATAGAACATAAAAAAGCATGGCAGACAGCGCAAAAAAAATACTTTCGGCAAACCAGCAGGTAGAAGTGCCAAAGAAAAAGGGCGGAGGTGAGCTATATTTCTCTGGAGTTTCACCAGTAGATGTGGCTCTTGCAATTAGGCACTTGTCGATTATGTTGGAATCTGGGCTCTCCCTAGAGGCTGCTATTAAAGTACTGGCCGAGCAAGCAGACGACTCTCGCCTTGCCAAGGCATTTATTGGGCTGTTGGAGTCGATCCAGTCTGGGCAAACGCTAGCAGAAGGAATGAAGAAGTATCCTAAAGTTTTCAGTTCTATTTCTGTTTCTATAGTAAATATTGGGGAGCAAGGTGGGACATTGGAAAAGAACTTAGATTACTTGGCAGATTTTCTGAAGAATCAGTACGAGCTCCAAAGAAAAGTAAAAGGGGCACTCGTTTACCCTCTTATCGTATTGGCTCTGACTGTTGTCGAAATGCTTGGGGTAATTTTCTTTATTTTGCCAAAGCTTGATTCATTATTTTCTACCTTCGACGACATTCCACCTTTTACCAAGTTTGTTATGGACGCTTCGCGAGTGATTAGAGAGAACAGTGTTCTGGCGGGGGGCTCCGTTGTTGCTTTTGGTGTAGTTTTTGGGAGTTTTATGAAGACAAAGACAGGAAAAAATCTCAGGAATAAGGCAATGTTGAACGCTCCAGTTGTAAAGAAACTTTACAAAAGCCAACTACTCGCAACCTTTTCTAGAACCCTGGGGATTCTTCTCGAGAGCGGAATCCCGATATCTAAGTCGCTGAGTATTGCAGCAGAAACTATAAACGACGAGACATACATGAATGCGCTTGTCCGAGTCCAACAGCAAGTGCAGGCTGGGAACACGCTTGCTGCTTCCTTGTCAGAGTATAGCAAGCTGTTCCCAGCCACCTTCGTAAAAATTGTCGAGGTCGGCGAGGCCACAGGAAGTCTTGAAGAGTCGTTAGATCATATGTATGAATACTACAATGAAGAAGTTAACGACATGGCAAATAACCTTACCACCTTGCTAGAACCGTTACTGCTAATTTTTATCGGTGCGATGATCGGAATTTTAGCAGTGCTTATTATCGCGCCGATTTATCAGCTAACAGGAACGTTAAATAGCTAAAAATGAGAATCAAAAGGCTAAAGAGCTTAAAAGGACTCAGCCTAATCGAAGTCCTAGTAACAGTGAGTATTTTTACGGGCGTTGCCCTGATCGCCCTACCATTTGGGGTGTCACAACTAGGGAGGCAGCGCACCCAAGCCGGGGCTGAAGATATTGCCTCTTCGCTTGCGCTTGCGCAGCAATTTGCTAAGACAGGCTTGGAAGACTCTGCATATGGCATAGCTTTTACACAAGGCGAGGACAGCTATACGGTATTTCGCGGCACAAGTCTTGCAGATGCAAGTTGGAGCGAAGTCTCTTTAATTAATGGCGGGGCGGAGGTTTCAGAGATAGAATTCGCAGGTGAAAATGAAGTTGTTTTCCCCCCTGGCGAATTAGCCCCTGTGAATGAAGGACAGATTATAATTGGCGAAGACGAAGACAGTTACTTGCTTAGTATAAACTCTGAGGGGTTGATCAATTATGAAAGGCTTTAGTCTCTTAGAGCTAGTCTTAGCTTTGGGAATGTTTGTTCTTATTATTTCTAGTGTTGGACTCTTCGCGGTAGATGCCTCCAGAGTTTCGCAGAATGCTCGGCAAACAAATAAGGCAAACTATTTTATTCGCGAAATAAGCAACGCAATCCTGCTTAACAAACAACAGTCATGGGGTGAGATTCTCGACAACTCAGATGGGAGCGCAAAGATACCAGTCTTCGAAGCAGGCCGCTATAGTTTCGAGGATGGTGTGATCGAGCGAGACGGTGTTGAAATCTCGTTTGTTGTAGAAGATGTTTATCGCAACCCTGCTGGTGATTTCACTGTAGAGTCAAATCCTGAAGCAAGTATAGATTTAAACTCGAAGAAGATTACTATCTCAG
Source organism: Candidatus Dojkabacteria bacterium (assembly GCA_048615025.1). Lineage (GTDB taxonomy): Bacteria > Patescibacteriota > Dojkabacteria > CALFHW01 > CALFHW01 > JBMCLZ01. The sequence continues at coordinate 6,322 of JBMCLZ010000027.1, forward strand.
CTTCTTGGACAGATTTTCTTGGCACCGAGCAGAATGTAGCTTCGGTTGTGTATGCAAATGGATGGAACACAGAAAGCTTTTTTCAGAGTTTGGAATCACAATTTAATGCTGGTGATTTAAACGAGGTGGTGGTTCAGTCGGGGGACGATGGCGAGTTAGTATTAAACTCTACTTCTTTCGATGACTGGTGTGAGCCTGAGGTGACGGAGGCAACATACGACTTACCAGGTAGTGGTAATCCGACTATTCTCAGCTCCGTTGCTGGGCAGGCTTATGTAGGTGCTTCTGGTGCTGGGACAAGTTTCCAGTCTTTAGACATAGACCATGGTGTGCAGCCTGCAACTGTGAATGTGGTTGGTAGCTTGGATCAGTACAGCACAAATAGCATCTTCGGAGAAGAAAACTTTGCTTACATTGCAACAGACGATAACAATAAGGAGGTTGCGATCATCGACACAGAGGGAGGGAGTTTGGTAGAGGTTGGCTTTTATGACGCACCAGGCAGCACAAACGCAGAAAGTGTTTTTGTTTCGGGGGATGTTGGCTATGTTGCTCAAGGAAGAAGAGTACGTAGTTTTGATCTTAGCTCTAAAACAGGCGAGCGTGCTGGTTTAGATACGATCACGACAGCTGGGTGGTTTGGTTACGTTACCGATATAACCGTTAGGGGCGACTACCTATTTGCAGCACTCTTCAATGACTGGTATGAAATGGCAATTATAGATGTCAGTGATCCAACTAATATGCGGCTCACTAGCCTCACTGACGTCAATTTTCAACAAACTACAGACCTTTATATCTCTGAAGATGGAAACAGGGCATACTTTGGAACGGATAATTTTTCCTGGTTCGACGAATTCTTTATCTTAGATACAACGGAAAAGTCTGGATCTAGACCAATTATTGGCTCTTACGACACAGGCTCGATGAGTGTACGCGGAGTTGCAGTAATCGACGAGCGTGCAATTGTGGTTGGGGTAGGTGGGGAAGAGTATCAGGTTTTGGATATCTCTAATGAGAGTAATCCACAATATTGTGGGGGATTAGAAGAGAACACTGGTTTAAGCGGAGTCACTACAGTCAGATTCGACAATGGTGATACTTATTCTTACGTGATCGGCCCCTCGGACACAGCTGAGTTTCGTATTGTAAAGGGTGGCCCAGGGTCTACTGGCGGTGGGAACTATTCTCCAGAGGGTACATTTGTTTCTGAAGTGTTAGACACATCGATTGCTGATCCACGCTATCTTCTTATCTCTTGGCAACAAGAAACCCCGGCAAATACTAATATTGCGATTCAGCTCAGAGCAAGTGACAACTCCAATATGAGTGCAAGTACAGGCTGGGTCGGTCCTGATGGCACTTCTACTACAGAATTCACAGATCCAGCAGGATCTTATACTCCTGAGGTCCTAAACGGGCTCAGATATTTGCAGTATCGTGTGCAACTACGCTCGCTAGATGGTGTTTCTACCCCTACATTTAGTGAACTGGAACTTAGATATGAATAGAGTCAAGATAAGCAGAATCAAAGGCTTAACCCTAACAGAAGTATTAGTATACCTAGCAGTATTTGGAGCAATATTTGCGGTAGTCTTACAATTTGCGCTTGATATCCAAGAGAGTAATAACCGCTCGTTGGAAAGGGCACAACTTGAGAAGTACTCTGTTTTTTTAGACCAGCACTTAGAAGAGTCATTTGCAGATTCAGTTGTAGTAGATGTTGCTGCAAGCCAGTTCGAAATTGATTCTGGAGCTTTGGCACTTAGCACTGCAGATAACGAAACTATCCTTTACGAGACTGTAAGTGACTATCTACAAATTAGCAGAGGAGGTGCCCCTCCTGAACTACTAACGCCAAACTATGTGCAGATCGATAGTTTCTATCTTGAGCAGATTCTTGGTAGAGAAGATGAGATTGTGGGAGTGCGCCTCCGGCTAGAAATGCGTGCGCAGCAAGATGAACAAGTAAGCTCGGTAATAGAGACAAATTATTTGTTAGCTAGCCAGATATGAGGATAAAAAAAATGCGCGGAAGCGTTGCTCTTACAACAGTTATTCTCACTTCTGCAATCTTAGTTTCTGCGGGAATCAGCTTGCTTATTACTAGTATCGATCTTTCTCGTGCGCGCCAAGGTCATGGCGCTCAGATCCAGGCAAGTATCCAGATGAATTCCTGCAAAGAAGAGGCTTTAAGACGTATAGAGCAGGACAACAATTTTACAGGGAGCATTAGTATTTCCGAGCAAGGCGAGCAGCTTTGCGAGGTGGTTGTGAGTACAGATATGCAAAATGGAGATATTAAAATTCTTGAGTTGAGTGTAACTGTAAGAGAATACTCAAGTAGTGAGACAGTAAGACGCAATCTTTACGAGTAGGA
>JBMCLZ010000028.1:0-8384 GCA_048615025.1 Candidatus Dojkabacteria bacterium
AGCGTTTATGCCTCCAAAGACAAAAATAATATTAACCAGGTAGATTAACAGCGCCGACAAAGCAAGAAGAATCTGAAGATCATAAAGAAATTGTACTACCTTGATTCTTCTTTTTCCCATTTATAACCCGAAAGAAAAGGGGCAGAAAAATGCCCCTTTTCGGCATTAAATTACTAGCTACTCCAGGTGGTGAAGGTAGTTCCGTCACCATCTCCAGATGCTGCTTCCTTAATGACTTCAGCGTCTCGGCTGCTCTCGTCATTAAGTAGATCTTCTAAGAATTTACTACTCATTTTTGGCAGTTAATAAATTATATATCACTATATTAAACACAGGAATATCACAAAGTGCTTACTTTTCCCTTTCCGAACTCAGGTAAGTAAGGATTCCACTAAAAAAATCGTAGCTTTCGTTATTTGGCTATAATTTCTTCAAGTGTTCGTATGCAGATTCAACACACTCTTTGGCGAGTTTTTGCGCATAATCTAGCGCACCTGAGTAACTAATTATCCTTCTCACTTGTTCCATCTCTTCTGAACGATATCTTCCTTTCCCCATAGAGATTTAAGAGTGGCGTCTCGAGAGTTAGCACTCTGCAGCGCTTTAGCGATTAGCAAAGTCGCTTTAAGCTGCTTTAGATCTGAATAATTTGACTTACCTGTCTCGTCTTTTGGGCTTATCCCGGCGAAAGCAAGCCCTACGGCTATAGGTAAATGCGGGCAAGACCTCTTCCCAGCTCTTCCCATAAATTCCAAATTTTCGCGACAACATCGTCTACAATTCTGCCCACCCTGGTCAACTCAGCGAGGGGAAACTCTTTATCCTGCATCGATCGAACTACTCACTTTTTAGGTACGCCTAGATCGTTACGAATCTCATCGAAGGTATCCAGCCACAGTAAGCGAGCATTTGCATACGATAATTTAGGAGTCGTTTGGGGTTCAGAAACATTAACAAGCATAATAAAACTATTTTTGTCCGAGGCATCGTAGCCGATGTAAGTTGAATTTACCTCGTTAGAATAGCCCGGTCTACTTATTGGAGGAGTGAGTGCAGTGTATGGAATTAAAGCTGTCCCAGATTTCATGGCTATATCATATTCCTCTAAATGCTTATAGCGGTTTTCGTATAGATTGTTTAAATAAACATCATGCAAAATCTGATCCATAATCTCAACATTTTCAGGCTTCATCACTTCTCTTTTCATAAGTGGCTTATACTCCCTAGTTTGCCCGGTTACATCCTCGATCTTTCTAACAATCGTTGGCTCCATCAGCTTGCCTCCATTTGCGAGTGCACTAACCCCCATAACAGCTTGCAGCGTTGTCTGAAAATATGAGTGACCATAAGAGTATGCAGCAAGATCAGCCTCGTTCCAATTCTCTCCAGGTTTAATAAACCCCTCATCCTCTCCAGACAGCTGAATCCTTGTCCTATTGCCCAACCCGAAACTTTGGAGATAATCGGCTAAGACCTTATCTGAAACCAGCTGAGCAGTATGGAAAAATGCGAGATTGTCTGATTTAATCATGGCATCAGTTGCGGTAAGGGGACCTTGCGGCTTCTTATCGTAAGTACAAATAATTCTTTGTTCGATGATCTCCTCGCATCCATCGTGACCGTCGATTACGACAGTATTTGGTGTAACTTTACCCTGATCTACTGCAGCTGCCATCGTATAAATTTTACCTACTGATCCTATCTCGTATGGATTAGTAATCGCAGTATTTCCTAAAACTGACTGATCTTCAGTTTTAAAATAATCTTCTGGATTGTAGCTTGGATAGTTTGCCATAGCCTTGATCTCGCCTGTTCTTGGGTCAGCAACTATTACTGTGGCAGAGCGCGCCTGAAAATTTTCTACTGCGGTTTCTAGTTGTTCTTGCACCTTGGACTGAATATTTTTGTCGATTGTCGTGTGAATGCTAGCACCTCTTCTTGCCTCGCGCAGCACGTTCGAAGATATTGCAATAAGATTACTATTACTATCCTGCTCAAGGCTAGAAATACCAGACTGCGGTCTGAGCAAACCGTCGAAATACTGTTCTAACCCGTTAACACCAACAGTATTCCCAAATTCATCCCGCCCCACAAACCCCAAAACATGAGCCGCTAATTCGCCTTCAGGATACCTGCGGACAGACGTTTCTACATAGTCTAGACCAGTTAAATGTACTTGCTCGTCTCTGTTTGTTGGAATACTTAATATTGCATCTCTTTGCTTTTTGGTGACAGCCTCAGCGATTTGTATCCATTGCTTTTCTTGCGCTAGCTTATCTTCTAGGTCTTGTTCACTAATTTCTAGCTCGGCAGCTACTTTCGTAACAAATTCTGCCCTTGTTTGCCTTCCGCCTTCTTCTGCAGCTAAGAGACCAAACTTATCATTCATGAAGACATAGATGTCAAAGCGCGGTTCTGAATATGCTAGTACTGAACCATCAGCTGCTAGAATATCTCCTCGAAGACCCTGTATTTCCGAACTTATTACTCTAGATTCTGCTTGGGCTTGGAAGCGATCGTGCTCTAATATTTGCCAACGAAAAAGAAATCCAGCTACAAAAAGAAAAGCTACTACCTGCGCAAAAGTAAAAAATCTCAGCTTATTTTGGATTAACTTCTTATTGCCCACTAGCAATTTCAACCTCATTTAAGCCGACCATTTCCAGACTCACCACGTCAACAGTATTCATATCAACAGTTTCTTCTAAACCAGACTTCACCCTAACACTTGTCTGGTGTTCTCTTATCTCAGCTTTAAGTAGTTCGTTTTCCAGCTTAATCTTTTCTGTTTCAGTTCTTACATTAGAGATATCTGGACCAATAGTACCCACAGTGCTGAGAATCAAAAACTCTGTTACCATAAATGCCAAAAGGCTGAAAGTGAATATCAGTAGTACTCTATATTGTAGCTTTCCTAAGGCAGTTTCGTTCATTTTTATAGTGCAATAAACTCATTCTAGTTAAATCGCAGCAGAATGCAACAACCAAACTAATTTCTTAAGAGTCTTTTCGGGTGATTACAAATAGCTTTGCACTCCTCGATCTTGGATTCTCCTGTATCTCTTTACCTGAAGGCTTTACAACTCTAGATTCAATTTTCGGGTGTAAGCTTATTACATCTTCTTCACCTTTGTGAAAAGTAATTATAAGAAGCATTCCTCTCTTAGTTAGTTTTGTAAGCGCTCCATCGATAAAGAGCCTAAGGTTTTCTAGCTCCAGATTCACAGCAACCCTCAGTGCCTGGTAAACCCTTGCCAATTCGGTATTTCCCAAGGAATTGCGGACAAGTTCATTCAGTTCTAGATTTGTAGTTAGTGGTTGAGTTTTTCTTTTGGCAATGATTTCTCTTGCAAGTAATGCAGAATTTCGGACATGTCCATACTGAGAGAACATTTTTACTAACTGTTTGTGTGGTAAAACTTTCAGCAACTCTGCTGCAGTGATTGCAAGGCTATCGTCTAGGCGCATGTCGAGCGGCTGCTCGATCCTAGAAGAATAGCTAAATCCCTTAGCTGTGTCCGCAAGTTGATTCTGGGAGAGACCGAGATCGGCAAGAATTATATCGAACTCCCCTGCTAGTGAATCAACCTTTGCAAAGTTTATTCTTTTTAATTCTACCCCAGCAAGTAAATGGTTTTCGGCCTTTGGATCTAAGTCTAAAACTACGAGCTTACCTGCAAATTTTTGCAGCTCCTTACTGTGTCCTCCACCTCCATAAGTGGCATCTAACACTTTTGGCTTAGAAAAAGCTTGTGCTTCGTGAACCACTTCATTTAGCATCACAGGAATGTGATAGTTTTTTGCGTTACTTACCATACATAGAGATTTTAGCAATTATTGAGCTTCTTTCTTTCGACTTAGTCTTGGAATATATTTGCCAGACATCTTTGCGCCACAGTTCTATGCGATCCCCTACACCGACTAACACTAGCTCTACCCCAACCTCTAGTTTCAGACTCTCTAACACCTGCTCTGGCAGGATTATTCTAGACTGTGCATCTGCTGCTAGTTTAATCACATTAGAAAACTCTAGGCGAAATAGATCTCTCACCTCTTCACTAAGTCTCTGAAGTTGCTGCAAGTAATCTTGCCAATCATTCCAACTTTCTTCGGTATGAAGGATGCAATAATTCTTCTGGTTGGTTCCTAAAAAGAAGGAAAGGTTATCTTTCCCTTCTCTAAAGATTTTTGGGATCACTACTCTGTTTTTCTCAGTGAGCTTAACAGTTTTTGTGCCGATAAAGCCTACCATAGCTCTTAGAAGTAATTAGTTTGGTTGTCAACGACCGCTGTTGAAAGTGATCGCTTATAGGCTGTAAATAGTTTTAAGCGCTCCACCTTTCACCACTTGTTAAAGATTGATAATACTATACCCTATAGCATAATAGCGGTAAACCGAAATGCAACCGAACCAAGAGTGAACTTTCTCTAATTTACGACTAATTCGAGATATAAACTCCCAGCTCCCCGTCTAAAACCTCAGAAAGAGCTTCCCCGCTGCATAGAATGGATTCAGATTTATCTGCGTTGTTGAACCCGACCTTAACTAGGGAAAAAACCGATTCATCTACATAGGTCTTAAGAGCAAAAACCTCGCCAAAAGGTGGTATCCCACCAACCTCAAGACCATACCTTTCCATAATTATTTCTGGCTTCTCGAACTCGAAGTCCTTAAACTGCTTCATGTCTAGCTTTTTGTCTGCGGGTATTGCAACCAAAATGTTTTCTCCACTCTTTTTGTTTCTGAGGATCAGAGCTTTTACTCCCTCGCTCAACTCCATCTCCCTCACCTTCGCTGCGTCTTCACTCGTTGGGGTTGGTTCATGGGTTAAGACCTGAAAACCTACCCCCGCCTCGACAAATAGCTGCTTTATATTTTTTTTGATTTTCTCGGCACCATAAACACTAGATTTCTGGAGATACTGTGCTGCAACCCTCTTTGGGTCTGAGGGAAATAGAGTTGCCTCCCTAATATTCTCTAGCCCAAGAGCTTGCATAGTAAAACGTTCGAACCCTAGGCCGAACCCTCCATGTGGAGGCATCCCATATTTAAAGATAGACAAGTATTCACCAAAGCTTTCAGGGTTCATCCCCGCAGACTTTATAGATTCGACCATTTTTTCGTAGTTGTCGATACGTCTTCCACCACTAATCACTTCTGCTTCTCTACAGAGAAGATCAAAATTGTAGAACTTTCCTTGCTCGTCTTTGTATGCGTAAAAAGCTCCTTTAGGAATGTTTGTGACCCAGACGAAATCTGTGCCGTGCACTTCTCTAACGTAGTCACACAAAACCCTCTCAGCTTCGGTAGATAGGTCGTCCCATGAGGAAGTATCTTCTCCAGTTTTTTCTGCAACAATCTTAGCTGCCTGTGCAAATGTGAGCTTAGGGAATTCAACCCCATCTTTAGGCGTTTTTACCAGTTCCTTCCCAAGCAGGGATAGCTCTTTTTCGTTCTTTTTGCCAGCAGCTCTGAGCATGTGCCTAATTACAGATTCCGCTTCGAGCATCACTTCTTTATAGTCGTCGATGAATCCCATTTCGAATTCATACTGCATCCCTTCGGTAAGATGTCTTCTAGTGTTGGAGTTTTCCGCCCTAAACCATTTGGCCATTCCAAATACTTTGCCGTATGCACCCACCATAATCTGCTTATAAAGCTGGTTGCTCTGCGCTAAGGTGGCTTGTCCTTTGTCAAAATAGTCTAGTTTGAACACCTCAGCGCCACCTTCTGAGCTGGATGCGAGCATTGCAGGTCCGAAAAATTCGACAAATCCATTTTGTACCATGTATTCTCGGTAGGCTTGAGCCATTGTCGCTTGTATCTTAAAAACAGCTTGTAACTTCTCGTGGCGTAAGCTAAGTGCTCTGTTTTCTAGAATCACGTCTAAAGAAGCATTCAGTTCTGGCTTATTAATTTCTATTGGCCAGCTGTCTTTCACTGCATTCACCACCTCGATTTCTGGGTTAATTAACTCCACCCCAAGTTCGGTATTTTCTGTTGCTTGTACTTCGGCACTTATGTAAAGAATCGAACCTGGCTGCAATTCTTCTAGCTTGGAAATAAGTTCTTTGTCTTCGACAACTACCTGGAATACCCCTTTTTCGTCGCGCACGAGCGCGAACATGATTTTTCCAAGTGAACGAAGGTTATGGAGCCATCCTTTACAAAATATTTTTTCTCCTTTTGATTCTATGAACTGGTTAGATATTATTCTTTCTTTTTTTTGCATTTCTCTCGTAGAAGTCTGCTAAAATAAACTCATGAAATCGAACATAGTACTAATTGTAAGCATTGTGCTCGCTTTTGCAATTATAGCAGCAGCAGCGATATTTTTCAGACCAGAGCGTGAGGTCACCTTACCTGTAGAAGTGAGAGAGTATGCAGACTTCAACTGTGCTTTTTGCGCGCAGTTCCACCCTACTTCTGAGCAGCTGAGGCAAAGGTATCTAGACAACGAAAACGTAGACTACGAAATCGTTATCTTCCCTATTTTAGGTACCAACTCTGAACAAGCCGCATTTGCTGCAGAAGCTGCGAAGGAGCAAGGCAAATACTACGAATTTCTTGATGCACTCTTCGAAGACACAGAACTTAGAGAAGACGAAGACTTCATTGCAGTTGCAGAAGAATTGGAGCTAGACGTAGAAAAGTATAATTCCGATCGGGAGTCAGAAGAGTTACAACAAAAAGTCCTAGACAGGGCGGAAGAAACCAGATCCCAAGGTATTAGTGCCACCCCAACGATCACGATCGAAGGAAGACAATTCAATTCACGCGACGCGGAAGAGATAGCAGCTGAGATAGAATCTGTCGTCGAACTAGCAGAATAGATGCGCACTGTTCGCCTCTTTTACCCTAATCTGCCAGATAAGCAAATAGGCAACTCCTTTGCGATTAGAGACGACGAACAGATAAGGCATCTTAAGGTCTTGCGAATAGAAAGAAACGACTACAACTTTCAGGTTTCAGATGGGCAGGGACTGGTCTTTTCTTGCATTTATAAGACTCGAAACGATTCTGGCTACTTATTCGAAATAACCGAGTTAGCTAGAGACGACTCGGAGAATTCATTGCTAACCAACTCTTGCCTGATCTTGCCGATTATCCACCCTGGAAAGCTAGAAATTGCAGTTGAGCAAGCTGTGCAACTGAACATGTATTGCAAAATACTATTGTATTTTGCCGACCACAACCGTCTAAGCGAAAATAGGTTTTCAGAAAACAAGATAGCAAGGCTAGAAAGAATCGCTCAGAGCGCGCATAAGCAGTCTTTGGGTAGTTTCATCCCAGAGATTTCTTTAGCAGAGCGCCTAGAAGCTGCCCTAGAAGAGTGCAAAGCAACTGAAAAGCTAAATTACATCCCAGACCTTGCCGAGCGCAAAGATACTCCCACACTAATTGGTGAGGATTCTGGATTTAACCTGATTATTGGCCCTGAGGGTGGCTTCTCGGAGAAGGAGCGAGAACTTATGGAGAAACTTCCCACAAAACTTTACCTTAACCTGCCTGGATCTGTCCTTACAAGCGAGACAGCAAGCACTGTATTCAGTGGCATAATAAAGAGTTCTGTGTAATTTTTATTAAACTTATAGACTACTGTTATATATTTCTACAAGGTTGGGCAATCGAAATATTGCACTACAAAAATCATACGTTTTGCACGAAATGTCATACTTTTGTAGTCTCCATGAAGAGCTTATCGCTGGTTTGCCAGCATACAGCAAAGTTAAACTACAATTCCATCCTCTTCTAACTGATACTATACACAGCAGCATGGTCTGCTTATCTGAAAAATACTACGATGTAAATCGGCAAGGCACTGTAACTAAGTGTTGACCTAAGGTAACAAACTGACACTCAATATTCTTCCTTTTGAAAGAACTCCATCCTCTCCAGCATTGAGACTGTGTCCCAACAAGTGTTCAGGGTAACCTAGGCTGGTTAAATCTTGAAATCTTAAATCCACATCACCGACTGCGTCAACCCCAAGTTTCTGATTCATACTCAAAAATGGGTTTGAGCCAAGAATATAGGTAATTTTACTCGGTCCAACCGGTTGCCCTTCCCATTCCCCAAGTACTAAGTTCTCTTCAAAAATAACCCCCAAATCAGCCAAATATATTCTGGGAACACCTATATCTGAACAAAAAAACCTATCATTGACTCCTCCTGTTTCAGATCGCCTATCCAACTTATCTGACAAAACTGGGAAAAGAGTCCTCATCAAAAAAGTAATTTTATCCAGAGTCCCCCTATCTAAAACTGTTGCTGATTCGATTGTAATACTCATCTGGGCAGGCTTTATATTTTAACTATATGTCGTTTCACTACTGTCCGGGGAAAATTGTGATTGGTTGTTAGAAAAGCTTGAGCTGTCCTA
>JBMCLZ010000029.1:0-8324 GCA_048615025.1 Candidatus Dojkabacteria bacterium
CGTCGTGGGAGGCGTAAATTGCTGCCCCCCCACCGGTAGAGAGATCGATCGCGTTATGCGTTGGGCGAGATGCAGTACGGAAGCCACTGGTAAACCAAGGGGACCCATCCATCGGCCAACCAGGGATGCTGGGGTTTCCTACCCCACAAGTAGTGTTAGCAAGTTGTTTGCTAGGTAGATGGGAGCAAGGGTTCACGTATGCTCCGTTAATCCTAACGCCGAAGTGTAAGTGTGCACCTGTAGATACACCAGTGTTGCCTTCTATGCCGATAATTGTCCCCTCAGCCACAAATGTACCGTTAGTAATGCTGCCCACTGAGTCTGAGATTTGTTGTTTTAGAAGGGTTAGCCTAGCTTGGAGCCTTTCTTCCTGATCATCTAGGGAAGCATATGCGTCTTCGCTGCTACTAATAGATCGCTGCGCTTCGCTGAACAACTGCGCAAACCTATTGATCTTCGGCTGTAGCTCTGCCCTCTTTTCGTCTAGTGCAACTCTCTCCTCTTCTATCGATGCTTTATCTGAGTCTACCTGGGTTTTGTCCTGCTCAAGCTGCACTCGATCTTGCTCTAGTTTTTCCTGAAGATCTTTTAGTTGTTTAAGGGCATTATTTGTGTCGTTATTTATCGTCTGTTGATAAAGACCAGTCTTTACAAAATCTACCTCTCCACTTGCAAAAAATAGGTCTATCTTGCCATTATTTGACTTTTGATCTAGGTACATCCGCGAAATCTCTATCTGTGCTTTCTCGTCTAGCTCTTCTACCTCAGATTCGTTTTCTTCTATTGTCTTTTCTGTGTCTACTATACGCTGATTCAATAACTCGATTTGTAGGTTGAGCTCGCTAATTTTTAACTCTTTTTCGTCGATCTCAGATTGAATAAGCGCCTGCTCTCTTTGTAGCAGCCTTAGTTCTGAGTTTATTTCATTTTGACTATTGCGCTCTTGCTCGATTGCTTGCTCTAATTCTTTTTGCTGGCGGTTAATATCGTCTATTTGTCCGCGTAGTTCATCCAGCTCCTGCTGAAGATCGTCATTGGCTGCTACGGGAGCAATCGATGGGACAAAAATAAAAAAGCTTAGTAGTGCTACAGTGAGTTTTAAGCGCAAATTTTTCATGATATTAATAATATAGCAAAAAATCTTGTTGCAATGCACTTGCACTAAGTGTAATATACAAAGCAATGCTTTAATGCCTAGATAACATATTAAGCAAAAAGAATGAATAACAAATACTTAATATTCGCTGGAGTGATAGCACTACTAGCTACTTTGGTGGGAGCAGGTCTTTTAGTAGCCTCCGAGTTTGCTACAAATAATGAAGAAACTAGTGATCTTAAATTAGCAGCTAGTATCTTTCCAGTTGGCGATATTGCCGAGAATATCGCTGGGAGAAATGCCGAAGTTGTAACAATCCTTCCAGCAGGTGCCAGCCCTCATACTTATGAACCATCTGCTAGCGAGCAGGCAGAGCTTTCGGACGCAGATTCTCTCTTTCTAATCGGGCTTGATTTCGACAACTGGGCGAAGGAATCTGCAGAAAGTGCTAACTCAGATATACGCATGGTTGATTTATCCGAATCTGTCGATCTTATGGAGTATTCAGATGGTCATAGGCATAATCATAACGATGAGCATGACCACCATGAAGAAGACCATCACCATAAAGACGATCATCATCAAGAGGAAGACCATGAAGACGGGACACATAGCGACGAAGAGCACAAAGAAGGCGAGTACAAAGAAGAGGGCGCACATAACGAAGGAGGTGAACACTCTCACTCCCACGAAGGAGACGACCCTCATTATTGGTTGTCTGTATCGAACGCAAAGCTTATTGCAGAGGCTGTGAAAAATGAGTTAGTTGCTCTAGATGAAGCGAACAAAGATGACTACGTGCAAAACTACGAGAACTACGTGGCTGAACTCGAGGAGCTCGAACAGGAGGTGGCTGGTAGATTCGCAGATTCAGAGAGAAACGAGATTATTACTTTCCACGGTGCATTTAACTACATGGCAGAAGAGCAAGGGCTAGAAGTAGTTGCAGTTGTCGAGGAGTTTCCTGGGCAGAGTCCATCAGCAAGTTACATTCAGGAGGTAGGAGAAGTAATCGAGGATTACGAAATAAGAACTTTGTTTAAAGAGCCACAACTGTCGGAGGAAATCGTTTCTGCCCTTGCTAGCGACTTCGATGCGAGAGTAGAGACGCTAGATCCAGTCGGAGGAGTTGAGGGAAGAAACTCCTATCTGGAACTGATTCGTTATAACTCGGAAATAATCGCTGGTACAATTCAGTAACAGATGGCAGATAAATTGAAGATTGGTCAGCTCAGCGCTGGTTACGGTGCTGAGCTTGTGTTAGACTCGGTTTCACTCGAAATCGAAGCAGGTGAATTTGTCTTTTTTACGGGGGCAAACGGATCAGGGAAATCAACTCTTGCAAAAGTAATACTTGGACTTATCGAATCAACCACTGGTGAGATAACGTATGCGGGCCAAAGAATCAATACGAATATAATCTCAAAAAAATTTGGTTATGTTCCACAATATGCATCGATAGAAAGGGATTTTCCTATCTCTGTGAGAGAAATTATCGAGTTAGAGTGCGACTTGGCAAATGAAAAGTGTCCTACTGATGTCGGTGCACACTTACGCTTACTTCAAGGTGAGTATTTGTTGGAGAGAAGAATTAAGGATCTTTCTGGTGGGGAGTTACAGCGTATATTAATCGCAAGGGGACTTGTAAAAGACCCAGAGCTAATTATTCTAGACGAGCCAGTCAATAACTTGGATAAACAAGCGAGAGATTCGCTGTTCGATATGCTAAAAACGCTTAATTCACAGGGGAAAACGATTATTGTAGTCCTGCACGATCACAATCTAATGGAAACAATCAAAAACAGGAAAGTTTATTCATTCGAGGAGAAAAATGTCGAGCTACTTTAGTGAGTTACAAATTGTGATGCAGGAGCCGTTTATGCTTCGCGCTTTCGCCGCGGGTATTATGGTTGCTTTGCTGACAAGTATGGTAGGCACTTTTGTTACTTTGCGAAAAGAGTCCTTTATTGCAGATGCGGTTGCACACGCGTCGCTTGCAGGAATCGCCATCGGACTAGTTGCTACTGGGATGCCTCTTTTAATGGCACTAATGGTCGCAATATTTATGGGAATTGCCATAACCTATATTCGCCACGAGGGCGGGTTCGCAACAGATGCTGCTATTGGGATTCTTTTCCCTGTGTTGTTCGCTTTTGGTATTTTCCTAATTTCTTCGCAAAGCGGTTATCGCCCAGAATTAAACTCATATCTCTTCGGCTCCCTCCTTGCTATTACTCTCGAAGAGGTGTTCTGGGCAGTTGCTACCTTGGTTCTAGTAGTTTTTGCTTTCGCTTATTACTATAAGCCACTTCTCTATTCTACATTCGACCCTGAAGCAGCAAAAGTTGCAGGCGTTCGTGTTAGGCAGATAGACTATATTTTCTCTATTCTAACTGCAATTTCTGTAGTGATTGCGGTAAAAATAGCGGGGATTGTCTTAGTTACTGCACTTTTTGTTATTCCAGCAACTAGTGCGAAGTTGCTTGCGAGAAATTTTTCACAAATGCTACCTATTGCAATTATTCATAACCTACTCGCGGTTTCGCTAGGGCTGCTGCTTTCTCTGAACCACCCACCTGGACCTGTTATCGTGCTTGTTTCTGCAGGAATATTTCTGCTCACTCTACTCGTAAGATTGAGTGATTAGGAAGATCCTCTGTTCTCTTGCTCTTTTCGCAGTGCAAAAACAAAAAAGTCGAAATATTTTATCCAAGATTTGTCTGATGAGCCGTATTGATTGTCTGCATAAATATAGTCACACCAAACTTCCCTTGCGCGACATAACTCGTATCTTTGCGTGCTTGTAATATTGCCAGTTATTGTGTAGTCGAACAGCTCTAAAGATCTAAAAAATGCCTTCTCTAGATGCTTTTTCTTGCCTTTATTTTTCCAACGAATTGTTCTGCTGACCTCACTACCAATGTTACCCATCTTTTCTAGAAATGAGTATTTCTCCCAGTGTTCTCTTGTCAGTTCTTTATGAAACTTCATTTTCTACAAGCATATTTATTGTTTCTTTAATTTTCTCTTGTATTGATTCATCTTCGACGCTCCTAGATCTGTTGCCATGTGCAGGTCTAATGTTAATCATGGAGTCAAACTCAATAAAGTCATCTTCTCCGTAAAACTCTGGATATAAATTGATACCCCAGAGTGTTCCCTGGTAAGATCCTTGTTCTAAAAGGAACTTTTCCTGGTCGGCGTGCATCTGTGCATCAACTACCATCGTATTATTACTGATATCTATGACCGCCTTAACTAAGCTATCGTACATTTTAGTTGACATCTCTTCAAGCTCTGAAAGTTTGATTTTGTTCTCTAAATTTACTAATTTCATAAAATATTTTAGCATCTTAGAATGTTTTCCCTGTTAAAATATACTCGTGAAAAATATTCTCGGTGTTCTAAAGTTGGCAAAGCCTCTATACGGCATTATGGTAGCGCTTTCGCTGCTTATTCTTATTCAGGCCACGATCGAACAGGTCGCGCCGATTTTGTCGAAATTTATCGTAGACGAGATAAGCTTACAGATTCAGGATGAATCTGGAGATATAGAGCGTATTTTTTGGCTAATCGCAGCTGCATTTGGTGCTAATATGCTAGTTGCAGTGCTTAGTAGTCTTAGCTCTAGGCTTGGAGACCACTTTGCAGGAGAGCTAAATAGATTTCTTACTGAGAAGTTTTATATCAAGGTGCTAAACCTACCACAAAGCTACTTCGACTCAGAGGTTTCTGGAAAGATTGTTAATCAGCTCAGCAGAGGAATCAATTCCTTAAAAAACTTCGCAAACACTAGCACTAATTTTGTTTTGCCTAGCCTTATGCAAAGCATCTTTACGATTGCAGTTCTGGCCTACTATTCGCCACCGGTTGCGCTGTTTATCTTTCTCCTGTTCCCTATTTACTTTGTGCTAACCCAAATGTCAGCGAAAAAATGGGGCAAAAAAGAAGAGAAGAAGAATGCGATCGAAGATACCACAAGGGGCAGAATCCAAGAGGTTATTAGCAATATTAAAGTTGTTAAGAGTTTTCTAAACGAAGCTAGGGAGTGGAGCTTTATTTCTGGTAACATGATTAGCTCCAACAAGATTTACGCTAAACAGAGCTTTCAGTTTCATTCGTTCGACTTCCTCCGTAATACCAGCTTGCAGATTATCTTGCTGTTGGTAAACATTGTCGTTTTCTACAACACTTTCCAGGGCAACTTAACTCTTGGTGAAATGGTGCTAATTATTCAGCTTGTAGCTCAAGCGAGAAGACCTCTATTTGCAATGTCATTTATCTTAACCAACCTACAAACAGCAGAGGCTGGAGCTAAAGAGTACTTGCAGATTATGAATATCAAGACGAAAGAGGATTTTTCTGTATTAGAAGATATCGAAAAGATCGATTCTGCTGATGTCGCGTTTAAAGATGTGCATTTCTCTTACGAGGCAAGTAATGATGTTCTTAAGGGAATCAATTTAAAACTAAAGCATGGGAAGAAGTACGCCCTAGTTGGGAAAAGTGGCGCGGGGAAAACTACTCTTATAAATATGATTCTAAAATTTTATGACCCTACTTCTGGACAGATTTCGTTAAATGGCAAGGATTTTGGCAATCTTTCTCAAAAGTATGTACGGGGCAACATCTCGCTTGTATTCCAAGACAACGAGCTGTTTAGCTCGACAATTCGCGAGAATGTTGCTTATGGAATGCCAGATGCTTCAGACGAGCAGATTTGGCTGGCCTTGGAACAGGCGAATGCGAAAGAATTTGTCGAAAAACTTCCTAAAAAGCTAGATGCGGAGATTGGGGAGCGCGGAGTTAAGCTTTCTGGTGGGCAAAAGCAACGGCTACAGATTGCTAGAGCGATCATTCACGACGCGCCGATTCTCATCCTAGACGAAGCAACCAGCAGCCTTGATGCCAAATCGGAGCTAGAAGTGCAAGAGGCTTTGGAAAAACTAATGGAAGGCAAGCTTGTAATTATTATCGCGCACCGTTTTAGTACGATTCAGAATGTCGACGAGATAATCGTCTTAGACGAAGGTGTAATTGCAGACAAAGGAGAGCCAGAAGCTTTAGCCAAAAAACAAGGCCTCTACTCTACCCTGCTTAAATACCAGGTCGAAGGAAATAAAAAATTACTTAAAAACTATGAGCTTTATTAGTCTAGTAGAGATCATTAACGAGAAAGACAAGGCTTATTGGAAGGAGTTCGCAGTTGCTTTACTATTTGTTGGACTTGGAATGGCGGCTCCACTGCTTGCGGGCGCATTCTTGCAGGAAAATTACCCTAACGATTCGCTTCTGCGTACACCAGATCTACTGCACGACAACCTTGCTCCGATAGACTTTCTCGTGACTGTTGGTGATACTTTCAGCCTAATTCTTGTTTTGCTCTTTTCGTACACGACTATTAAAAATAGACTACAAGAACTTCCAGAATTTCTTACAAAGGTTGGGATGATGTATATATTCCGAGCGCTTAACATTATTCTGACACCGCTTAAGTCGATCCATGGAGTTGCTGCTGAGGGTACATTGCCTCTAATGAATATGTTTAATTATGGCATGTTTTATTCTGGGCATACTGCGTTTGCTTTTATGGTGTACTTTTTAGATAAGAATGACGGGTCTGCGATTAAGCGTGTAAAACTCTTCTTAGCTATTGGCGTTGCCACTTTTCTGGTTTTATCGCACCATCATTATGCGATAGACGTGACTGGAGGGTTTTTAGCAGCCTACTTCTTTTCTAGGCTTGATCTTGCGAAACTTTCGCCTGGGCGTTTGTTTAGGAAATAGCTTGTTGTATAATTGATAACTGATCTTTTTGTGATCTAGTATAAATTGCGGCGGTAGTTCAGTTGGCTAGAACATTTCATTGCCAATGAAAAGGTCACGGGTTCGAATCCCGTTCGCCGCTCCAAACCTTACGAATCTCCTCAAACAGCTGAATGCCCTTGTCCCTATTGGCCGGATTTAGTTCGAGCCATTCAGGATTAGCTTTTACCTTTTCTTTCATTTTATTGAATTGAATTGAACAAACGGCAATCGTGGCTCTCGGTTAATGAGTCTGAGCTCATAAAATTAGGAGACAAAAAGCTGCCACCTAATAAGTACTAGGTACATCTGAGTTCGGTTCGAACTTCGTACAGTAGTCCGCTTTCATTTACTGCGCGAATGTAGCGGCAAATAAGTCGTAAAATTTCTCATAAATATACTTTCCCTTAAGGGTATAAGCTTTACAGATAATGCAAATTTAATTATTTTCGAATATGCTAAAATATTGACTGAGATTTAAATATACTTGCAATTAGTTAAAAATGTGCAAAAGGTAAAATGGCACTCGATAGCTTCAATATTTGCTGATGTGGTCGTTTCCCCTTGGAACTTACTAATAGGGGGACTGCTTATCTCAAAACTTACTTTCATTGAGTCATTCACATCAATTGTAACTGGCTACACTATACTATTCATTGTATTCTATTTCTATGGAGGACTTGGATTCTCAAAATCAAGTAAAACTTCTGAACTTATTCAGCCAATTTTTGGAAAGAAAATCACGAAATACGGCTTTAGTACTTTACTAGCTGTTGGACAGATTGGTTGGTTTGCGGTGATTACCCAGATTGGAGGAACGGCTCTAGCGAATCTTTTTGGTGTAGATATTAGATTGGGCATACTAATATACGCAATTTTGATGTATCTTATTTCAAGTCTTAGTCTCTATAAAATGGGGATTGTGAAACTGCTAATTACTTCCTCTTCAATTAGTTTGATTATTTTTCTTTTAGTTAATAATTATTCAGAGATAAATTTAGATCTGCTAATTAACTCACAGGACTCATCGAATTCCATTATATGGGGGATTAGTATTGTCTGTTTTTCGTTAATTTCATTTGCATCAGTTAGCCCTGACTTTTTTTCTCAACTTAACACTAAGAAGGATGTATTTTATTCATCACTTTTAGGAATCATTATTCCAGGTATAACTGTTGCGACATTGGGATCGATACTATTTTTTGAGAAAGACTTGACATTTGAAGCTTTGGTAGGTATCGGTGCTATTTCGATTCTTGGACACATATTTAATATCACGACTAATACTGACGCATCAGTAGCAATCTATACACCTGCCAATAGATTAGAGTATATGTTTGGAATTAAGTTTGAAATTGCACTAGCTATTGCTGTCGTGTTTGGGACACTTTTAGCCCTCCTAGATATTACTAGTAGGTTAGAA
>JBMCLZ010000030.1:0-8197 GCA_048615025.1 Candidatus Dojkabacteria bacterium
AGAGCTTTGTATATTATCTATTTCAGATCTACGCACTGAAAAAGTTACATCTTCACCAGTTAGTTTTATATTAACTCCTGGTCCAGTGATACGGGTCTCGTGCCTTTTTCTAGTACTAGAGAAATTTCTCATATCCATCATTTTAATGTCGCTAGAGTTTACGAGTATTAGTGTTGGGATGTTACTTATAACTTCAAGTTTCGCATAATATTGGGTATCGCATATTTTTATGCTCTGCCCTTTGTATAAGTCACCACCACTTTTTAAAGAGTTCGAAACATACGCTGCGAATATACCATTGTCAGTAAAATCTATTGATGTGCTCCATGCGTCTTCTAGGTTTAGCATTCTCGTATAACACTCTATTGCCTGCTGGAGTACACTTGTAAATGGCTCTTTTTCTCTTATTACTTCTTGATAGCTCATTTTTTCTCACTTACAAACTCCGCCATGACATTTGTGATTCCCCCTGAAAGAATATCTCTAACAATCTGTACATAGTATGGGTGATACCCTATTTTACCCAATAAAGCCCCTGTCCAAGTACTCAAAGCTGCTAGTTTAGGGATTTCTTCCTCAGTTATCACACCGGTTCTTTTAGCTTCAGCCAGCATTACTTTGGTTTCCTTACGGATCTTTGTATTTTGAGGTAAACGATTATCTTCATTTAAAAGAAAATCATATGCATTCAAAAACATATCAAAGTTGGTTCTCCTTTCTGGAATCTCTGCAGACCAATTGCCAATTACTGCAGGGGTAGCTGTGTTCTTTTGAGCTACCAAAGAATTAATATGGTGTAAGCATACTAAAAACATAGAGCCGAACTCGCCCCTTGCGAATATACTTCCTTGCCTTCGATAAACTCTAAAGTTAACAATGTTGTCTTGTTCGTTGTAATATACATGAAGTCCAGAAGTCTCATGACCTAATTCGGGACTGATACTTGGGTCTAGTATATGTATGCTGCTCTGGGTTCTAAGGATTACCGATTTTGAATTATTACCATCTTTACTAACATCTGCGACCGTTAGTTTGTATGGCAATGTGTCTCGTCCTTCAACAATTAAATAGTCTGGATATGTTTCGATATTTCCTTCATATATATCGATGAGAAGGGCTGTAATGCTTGCGTACCGAGGGAACCTGCCTCTGGGACCAGGTTCTGGGGGGGCGTAGTCTTTACAAAATTCTGCTATTAGCACATCAGTGTAGGGTTCCCCCAATTTTATTAGTTCGTGTCTAACTTCACTCATTTTGCATATGCAATTTCGTAAGTATTTGCAATACTTTTTCGGCCTCATCATTTAATTCGGGAATTATTCTTAAAAGAAAACAGTATACATGTTCTTGGTGCATTGTTTGTTGGCTTGGTGTTGTTAATACCGCAAAACTAATCTCTGAAGTATTTTGGTTGAAGCCAGCAATTGGGGGGCTAAGAAGTAGAATCATCCCCTGATAAAGTGCCGCCATGGTAGATATCTGCTGCCCTTCTGTGTTTATCTTTTGAAAAGCAATTATCGGAGCCTCGTTTAAAACTATATGCTCACAAGTGCCTAGCGTAACGCCACTATGTTGTTGACTTACAGTTATAGCTTGAGACGCATGCAGCATTGGAATGAGGACATATGCCCTATATGGTTTAATTCTCTTTTCTCGGAGATTTGGAGACTCTAATATTATGTTAAATTGGTGCTCTGCTCTAGTGCAAGTAGGGTGTCCATATAATTGTGATCCCTTATTTGATAAAGCATTAGCTAGCGCATTTACAAAACTATCGACATCGCCAAAGTCTAATGTGTGAGGGTCTGCATTACTTATTGCAACTCTGGGATTGTACATCTCTCCAACCTTGGTAACACAATGTTTGCCGAGATTTATTTGCGAGAGTTTTACTAACCTAGGTTTCGATGTGGCGGTATCACTTTCACACATTGGTGATTATATCACTCATATATCGCACTAGCAAAGTTGGTGAGGTTGGGGGTGCCTTACTCTAACAAAGATTCTCCAGTCATTATTGCGGGTTTTTCCAGTCCGAGAAGTTCTAGGATTGTTGGAGCGATATCTTCTAGAGATTCTCGTCTTGCAAGCTTGGCAGAATCAATCCCAGAAGCAAGAATAAATGGGACTTTGTTTGTTGTGTGCTGGGTGTGAGGCTGGTTGGCTTCGTAGTCCCACATCTGCTCGCTGTTGCCATGATCTGCAGTCACGATGAGCGCATATTCGTTTAACTTTGGCTTTAGAGCTTCGTAAATCTTACCTACGCAATAGTCGACTGCCTCTGCAGAAACAACAGCTGCCTCGTAGTTTCCTGTATGCCCTACCATATCTGGAGAGGAAAAATTGGCTAAGATAAAGTCGAATTTGTCTCCTTCGGTTGCTTCGATAATTCTCTGGGCAATCGGGAAATTCTGCATGTCTGGGTCGAAGTTGTATCTTGGCTTTACAAACCTGTTAGACTCTATTTTCTCCCAAACCTCTCCTGGCAGCTCTTTTTCGTTCTCGCCGCTAAAGAAGTAGGTCACATGCGGGAACTTCTCTGTTTCCGTAATATGCATCTGCCTTAGGCCCGCCTCCGCAATCACTTCTGGCAAAGTGTCTGAAACTTGTTCTCTTGGGAAGGCCACTTTAAGCTGTTTAAAGTTTTCACCAGGAGAGACGAAACTACAAAGAGATATATTTTCCAGCTCTGAATTGAGAATTTTATGTGCTAGTTGATACAGCCTATCTGTACGGTAGTGGGTAAAAATTATTCCATGATTCGATTTTATTAATCCTTTCTCGTCTAGAATGAAGCTTGGCAGGTATTCGTCGCTGTTTACCTGACTATAACCCATATTAAGTGCTGCCTCGTAATTAGATACCTTAATCCCTTCTCCTTTTGTTATCGCTGCATAAGCTTGGTCTGTTTTCTCCCAGTCTCGATCTCGATCTAGAAGATACCTTCCTTGCAAAGTTGCCACCGCAGCGTTCCCAACTTTATCTAGTGTTTTTTGGAGCTTATCTAGATATTTCCCTGCTGATTTCGGGCTAACATCGCGCCCATCGGCAAAGGCATGTGCATAGATTGGGGTCTCGGGGGCTAGCTCTCTTGCTAGTTCGATTAGAGCAAACGTGTGGTCTATGTGTGCGTGCACTCCTCCATCGCTAAGCACTCCTGTAAAATGCAACCCCCCACCTTGCTTGCCCTGTTCGATCGCTTCTATAATTGCCTTGTTTTCTCGCATTCTACCATCTGCTATTGCTTTATTGATCTTTGGTAAATCTTGCAATATAACCCGCCCAGCACCTATTGTAAGATGGTTTACTTCTGATGTGCCAAACTGCCCTTCTGGAAGACCTACAGACTCTCCGTCGGTTTTCAGCCTTGTATTTGGGTACTCGCGAATAAGCCTATCTATATTTGGCGTATCGGCATTCGCGATTGCGTCGAACTTATCTGGCTTGCCATTTTTATCTAGCTCACCTATCCCCCATCCGTCTATAACTAATAGTATTACTTTCATTCCTGACTCAGTTTAGCAAAAATTTTCTTCGCTTTATGAACCACGGAGAAATACTTTGCTAGCGCCCTAAAAACTTTATGGTGCATGGGGCATCCACTGGTTCTGCCATAGTGTTGTACCGGGATTTCATGCTCAAAAGCCACCTTTATCTCTACCTCTGGGTTGTGCTCGGCAATATGCTCTAAAAGGGAGATAACGCATTCGTTCCTTGTATTCCTTTCCTTTCTTGCTTTCTCGTGTCGTTGTTTTATCTCTTGAGAAACTCTTGCGACATACTTTTCTACAGTTTCCCATTGCTCCATAGTTATCTGCCCTTCCTCAACACCCCCGCTAAGGGCGATATGTCCGTTGGGTGCTTTGCGCATATTCAAAAGTAAACTAAAGATAACTTGTTCGTCTGTAATATCTTCAAATTCAATTACTCCGTTTGAGATATCTCGGACGTATTCTCTGATATCAACCACAAGAGCAATGTTCTCTGAGGCTAGTGCAGCTCGGTTTCGTGGGTACATTCTTCTTAAAGAATCTGGAATCTGCTCCATGGGAACATGCCCCAATACCCCCGCTGTCTCTAATTCCAAACCGTAAAAAACATCTCCGGTACTAAGAAGCTCTTGCAATTCGGAATAGTTTTCTTCTGGGTTAGCTAGGTACTGTTCAATCTTTGCTGCAGCCTTTTTGAATCCTTCCGCGATTGGCTCGTTGAATTCTGCCATTATTCCTCTGAGGTATTCTGGTCTATTTTCTAACGCATTTATGTACTTTACCATTGGGACAGCATCTCTATGAATTTGTTGCTGTCTGGAAGAGATTTTTAGTTTTAAACCTGTGGGAGCGAATTGTCTATTAAGCTGACTGATATCGTTGTCCCCTAATCCAGCTATATACGTAGATTTGTATGAAATCTTCAGTAGGCAGAATGGACTTCCGTCTGTTCCTTCAATTTCAAGAAGTATATCCTGTTGTATTTCTGGGTTCGGTTGTACTTCCGACATGGAGAAGATTTTACATTGTTTTCTTTGACAAAGCTAAATAGTGCCTATATAATAGTTCTCGTGAGTATTTATAAGGCTTTCAACAACCTCCGCTGGAACGCGATCGTGATTACACGATAATCGGGAGGTGGCTGTATAACTCACAGACAAAAATAATTTAGTTCACCTCCCGCAAAAACGGGAGGTTTTTTTATGGGTAGTGGAATAGCAGAGGAACAACATCTTACATGCCCTACAGAAGTTAGGATGCAGGAATATGCCGCAGCAAAGTACCCCGGAGTTGGGGATGAGGATTTGCCGGTTAAGCCCTTCCCTAAATGGTTGATTCCCGATTCCTCTCGGCCAGAAGAAATCCGAATGAGGAATGAAAATGCAATGACATCTTTGTCCCTTATAAAAGGTTTACAGCAGAAATATTTACTTGCGGGCCAAAGAAATAATTACCCAACTGAGAATGAGCACGATCCGACTTCCGACAATGAGGACTTAGAGCATTTCAATTGCGCCATTGGAGGTACTGAAGCACACCATCACTATCGGACGATGATAAATTATCTCGATAACGGTATGTATGATAGAGTTTCACTTGCTGTAGTTGGATTGCACGATGTTTATAAGGTCATCAGGGGTGACAGCTTTCTAGAGTTTGAGAATGATGTCTATACTTCATTTGGGGATGAGGCTGGAGTGATATTGGCTTCGATAAAGGAGTTCAATAACTATGATGACAAACTTGCTGAATTTTCTAGGGAACTGGAATCTAGTTTGTTTGAGCCGACAGAAGGGATATCTATCGAAGAGGCTTTGAAACCTTGTAATTTTGGGAGATTAGAGAAAGGCATAGCAGAAAAAATCCCTGAAAATCTACTCTTGGACTTCTTATCTATGGCGGCGAAGAGACCAGATGGCGAGGATCAGCTCGTCGATGGAAGAGCAGTTGCTGCAGCATTATTCGCAAATGCAGAGGATAACAGTCATTTCCCGTGGTCTAGAGCGGAGGATTCAGAGTCAAAGATAAGAGCGAATCTTAGGAATGCTATTGAAGCTAATGCGATTCTCGAGGTAGTAGCGAACTTCCTAGAATTACCTGCAGCAGTTAGGGCAACACAAATGTGTTATTTTGTAGCCTTGTATCCAAGCGCTAGTATTGCATTAAAGGAGGCTGTAAATGAGATTTCATGTTCTCGGGATGGTTGTAGCTACTTCGATCACACTTTGGATTTAAACGATAGACTGCTAAAGAGGCAGATTCAGAGATTAGGGCATATAGAAATAGTTGATGAATATACTTATCTCAAAAGGGTGCATGCATATCTTCTCGGCGAGAATAATTATATGGTAAGGAGTAATGAGGTCGCTTTGCTGGCTGATAAAAAGACAATATGGAGCTTCTTTGCAAAAATATTGAGGGACTACAGCTCTGATCAGTTACATCCAGAAATAACTGAGCGGATAAATCAAGATGGCTGGGATGATCCAAAGGTTTGGGAAGATATCTTAATGCGCTCATATGATGTGATAAGGTATGCTGCAGTAATCTCTGACGAAATAGCGAAAGAATATTTATATGGTGGTGGTCTAGGCTTTGATGGCGGTGATGACACCCCACATATTGAGAAAATGCTTGTTCTCGACCAAGGCGCTGAAGGCTCTGCTCCATTTGTTAACCACTATGCTGCCAGGCCTGCTAGAGCTCCGAAAGAAGGTAGACCAAAGGCTACTGGATATCTAAAATGGATTTATGATGCTGAGGATCGTCAACTTGGTTTTGAAGCACACAGCCATTTATATTGTACATACGGTTATAGTCCTAGACCAACCAGTGGGAGACTTGCGATAGAGTTACAGGTCTTAAATGATTCAGCACAAAAATATCAGCGCCATGGGCTTAATGCCCATATATTGTACAAATTGAAAAAGAAAGGAGTTCATCTAAACGGGGCAACAGAAGAGATATTAAATGCATATAATAGGCATGTATTGGAGAATCTAAACTATATTTTTGGAGGTAGTTTTAGTGTCGCTTAAAAAAATCGAGGCAAAACTAGATAAATTGGCTGTGGCTGGGGGGCTGGCTTGTGCTGAGGGGTTAGAGCTGATGCAGACCTGGTATGAGTACATGTCTGGAGAGGAGTTTGGGTTTTACGATGAGCTTATTCTCCCCTCTTCTTCAAATTTAGACATTCTAGAAGCTGGTGGTGGGTTGTTTATTAAGCAAAAAGGTGCGGAAAATGTCGAGACGGTCTATGTATTTTTGCATCATGGGATCGACTTAGATCTAGAACTGATGCGCTACTTTAAGCAAGATAACTGGTTTCAACTGGTCGATACTATCTACCAGAACGCTGATCGCGGTACGAGATGGATGGCAACAGAGCTTCTGGCAGAGTTAGAAAGTGGAGATGAGCTCCATGTCGAGGGTGGTTTTGCAGTTGCGCTATACAATATCTCTCGCGTAATGGCAGATGGGAATCGTATTACCAGAGAGGAGCAAGTTGTGCTTAACCCTTACAAAGGAGAATCAGTTTGGAAGGATGAATTATTGCAAGGGAACAGCGAAGGAGGGCTGGAGCAGGTGCGCGAAGAAGTAGGTGCGAAGCTTGTCGACCCATTTGTACAGCTGTTACGAGATCAGGTAAGAGAATTAAAACCGAAATTTCTCTTTTACCCACACACCTACGATCGCTATGGTGGAGGCAACGCTTCAGGTGGGCACGAGCGGAATGACGGTGTGTTGGAAAGACCCCCATCGATGATGATCGTGAATCATTTTAGAGAGGAAAAAGCACATGGGATCTATGGCCCCGAAGATGCGAGTTTGGAGGTAGATTTTATAAGCAAAAAGCAGATCGAGTTTATCCAAGAGATGCAAAAGGAACTACTTGGAGGAATACGCGATCTTGCAGGCAAACAGTTAGAAATACCAGTGGACTACCCTTACCATAACCCGCTGCAGCTGCCGATGGCGCTTTGGCAGGACTTTAAGGGACCGCAGTTAGTTTTAGAGTACCGAAAGGATCTGTTTCGCAATGGTCAAGCTCAGATACTCGAGTCTATGCAGAGAATAGGTGCTACAATACCAAAATTATGAATCAAGCATCATGAATCAAGAAAGAATAAAGAAAATACTAGGAGAGTTGATTAGCTGTCGTACAGTAAACGATGAGCTTGTAGGAAGCGAAGAAGAGTTCGATCGTGCTTGGTACATAATAGATATCGCAATGAAAGGGATTAAGGACTGGGGGTACAAAGAATACGAGTTTGGAGGGTATAAAACAAGGGTTTATAGTCATCAAAAGTATATAAAACAAGGAAGTAAAGACTTTTCTGTGTACCTTTATGGACATATAGATGTTGTAGCAGGGCACGAGGAACAATTTTTCTCATTTTACGACGAAAACTCAGATCGGTTCTATGGGAGAGGGGCAGCAGATTTTAAGTACTCTATCGCAGTGGCAATCGAAACTCTAATGGAGCTCCAAGAAGTTTCTTCAGATAAGTTAGAACAGCCAATTGCGCTTGTTTTAGTTAGCGACGAAGAGATCGGAGGACAAGACGGGGTGAAGGCTCTAATCGAGAAAGAAGGATATACCGGCAAGATAGTAATTATTCCCGATGGCGACTACAGCGAGCAAGATTTCTTGCTAGAACTTGCAAATAAAGGGGCGATCCATACCCATTTTACTGCAGAGGGAA
>JBMCLZ010000031.1:0-8143 GCA_048615025.1 Candidatus Dojkabacteria bacterium
AACCAGTGTGTGGTAATGGGATCGTAGAGGGGAGTGAGCTTTGTGATGATGGGAATACAGATAATTTAGATGGGTGCAGCGTTACTTGCAGTACACCAGTGTGTGGTAATGGGATTTTAGAGCTTGGAGAAGAATGTGAAGGAGGCAACTCATGCGATAGCAACTGTAGAATTGATTATAGGTCATTACCAATATGTAATACTGCAATACAAGGTGGAGTAGGAAACTCAAGGGGGAAAATCCCACTACCAAATATAGATAGAACTATAAAACTTTACCTCGAACTATGGACATATGACGTCCCCGATAGGATTAGCATGAAAGGCAGCAACACGGGTAGGCTTTATTTCAACAGATGTTTCCAGTACTACAATGCAGTGTCTTTAGGTGGTTGTCCTTCTGGTACTAGGTACAACTATACACTGGATGTTATATCGATCAATCCTTCAAGGGAAGGCAGTATTGAGTATGAAGTTCTCACTAACTGTGCTGGAAATGATCCAACAAGTAACTGGCTAATAAGGATATATTGTGAACCAAGCGTGAGGTGTATTGGCTCTAGCCCTGTAAGAAGAAGATAAAGAATTCTAAGTGTAGTTTGCAACCACATTTGTAGTTGTATTCACAGGCTTTGTAGAGCCGTTAGATGGAGCCACTAGGGTGAGATCCGTATCTGCTCCGTTGATATCTATTTGCTAAAAGAAATTTTTTCAGGGCTGGATGAAACTACCTTAGTGGATGAGATTTTTCGTGTACTTCCTGAGCGAATCTGTCTGATGCATGCACGTATCGTGTTGTTGTTTGTAAAGATTCATGCCCCAAAAGCCTCTGGATCGCAGCTGGGTTAGCGCCACCTTCAGCAAGATAAGTCGCAAACCCATGTCTTAAACTATGCGGCGTCGTGGGGACCACAATCCCCAACCTTTTACGATATTCTGCGATCTTGTCTTGAATATAGCGAATAGAAAGGCGAATAGAGGAGGCGTCCTTCGTTCCCGCCCTACCCCCTCGATAGGGGAGAAATAGTGCTGGAAGATCGTCTCTTCTAGTTTCAAGATAAGCCGCCAGATGCTCCTTGGCTCGTGGCGTAATATAAACAAACCTAGACTTCTTCCCCTTCCCCTGAACATACAACTTACCCGCAATGCCGTCTTCGGTCGACTCCTTATACATATTCAGCTGATCTTTGTTCAGGCTCACCAGCTCTGAAATACGCATTCCTGTCGAAAACAATAGCTCCAACACAGCTCTATTTCTTTTTTTGATTTTCCTTTCGTGTTCATAAATTTCTGGCGCCTCAATTAGACGAATTAAATCTTCTAATTCCGCAACCTGAGATTCTTTTCTTTCTGTTTTGATTAACTTGATCGAGTCTGCAGAAACTGGAGGATCTTGGTCAATGTCCACCAAAAATTTCAAATATCCTCTCAGAGCAGATAACATTCTGTTAATCGACCTAGGTGATAGTACCCTAGTTTGGCTAAAATCGATCCTAGAGGGTTTAGAGCTCGATCCCTCTGGATCAGATTGAATGACGGCATAATCCATCTGTCCCTCAATTGTAATCCTTAGTTTTTCCTTTTCGTAGTCTAATAATACCTGTGTATGGTTACCAGATTGTAAGAATCCTTTATATTTTGTAATACTTACCTTATCTACTTGCTCAAACCTCTTCTTTTCCTGCCAAAGGTAAGCCTCGAAAAAGCTTAAATCTCTCTTATAGTTTTTAACTGTCTGATTAGAGTAATTATTGTTAATTAGTTCTAGCAAAAACTCCTCCAGATAAGGCAATTTGTAGGCTCTTCCTTCTTGCATAGAAATAGTATAACAACCTCTCCCCCAATAAATAAGCATAATAGGGGAGAGAAACTGGGAAAATCTTATAAATTAATCTGGCTAAACTGCCAACAAATTAGCTAAAAATGTATGTTAAAAGGGGGGAATTTAGAGAAATAAATAAATTAAAACCGTCGAAAAAGCTTGGCACGAAATAGTTTACAGGAAACTAGAGAAGGGCACTGCTCCCCCAGTTTAGATATATTAACTGCGTGTAAGGGTAATTATACGCACCATTGTACAAATGGAATAGCATACTCATAGGCGCTCATATGTAGACGCATACCAAGGATTCCTAGACCATCCAATTTCTTACTCTCAGTCTAGTAATAAAATCGGTAAAATCGCACTCTCCCAGATTTTGTTTTTATTTTTTACTTCCCATTGAATTTGCCTAAGAAGAAGAGTGTAGTGAAAATAAAGTTGAGCTTGGCTTAATAAGTATAAGAATTGGTTAAGCTAAGCGCACATAACTCTGTGCATTCATTTTTTCCTGTGGTAGCATTTTCACTTCTGGGTAGTTATCCACATGCGTAACATTTAAATATCCACCCTACCCTTCAAAAGTTACATAACAATACAAATACTATAGGATATAAATCTCGCAATTTTTTATAATAAGTATCAAAAAGAAAAATGCGCTCTCTCCCCTACTCTCTCTTAGAGAATCGTGCCATTCACTCCCCAGCTTGCTGTAGAAAGTAATACTAAAATCATTACTAAAAATATCGCTGCGTACTCGTACCAGACTAAATTGCTTATCATTTCTCTAATTTCCAATGCTACGCCCAAACTCATATAAAACATAAGCACAAGAAATAGAGCCATGTAAAACGAAGACAGCGGCCACAAAGATAGCACCAGATACGCAAACCCCAACAGTATAGATATGCTCATACTGCTGATTAGCCTAGAACGATATTCTTGCGATATGGTCCACAAAGCAATGTAAGAGTATGCGAATACCATGAGTGATGCTAGTAGTGGTTTTGTTAGAAATGGCAGATTAGAGCTAACGATCAACACAAAGCCAAAATAGCTGAAGATCATTGTAGAGATATAATGCGCAGCTTTTGCGGCTTGGGCCAAAGGAATTGGTTTCTTTGTAGCCAGGTTTAGAATGTTCATATTCGCATTCAAAACGTAAATCACCGCAGCGAGAATTAAACTGAGTAAAATAAGGCTGAGATAGCGATCCAGCTCCCCTGTAAATGTGCCAACCAGTCTTGTAAGGAATCCTACTAATATTCCGAGAGACAACCCTGGAAAAACAGTTACAGCAAATAAATTCTCTCCTTTTAGCTGAAAGTGTACAACCCAAGCAACGATCAGCATTTGAATAGTGGCCATTAAGAGAGGCACCACTGCCCCACTCCAAGTTGTGTCAAAATCCGATAGATCGAGTAATACGGAAGATATTAAGAATATCCCTGGAAGAAATAAGGTTGCTACGATTAGTCTTGTTCTTGTTTTTATCTTCATGAGTTTTTGCAATTATAAACCTAGATGTTTGATTGCTCTGTCTGTTGCTATTCTACCGCGAGCTGTCCTCTCTAGAAAGCCTTCTTGCAAAAGATATGGTTCGTAGACATCGCTTATAGTGTTGACCTCCTCCGAAAGTGCTGCGGCAACAGACTTAAGACCAACTGGCCCCCCCGCAAAATTCTTAATAATAGTTTCTAAAATCTTGCGGTCGAGATAGTCGAGTCCTAGTTCGTCTATTCCTAACAGCTCTAAAGTCTCTGCTACTAAAGCAAGATCTACACTTTTCACCTCGCTTGCAAGCGCGTTATCTCTAATCCTTTTAAGGATTCTTACTGCAATTCGCGGAGTCTTACGCGATCTTGTTGCTACAAGCTCAGCCGTGTTCTGGTCGAGGTTTATCTCTAGCAAAGAAGCTTTCTGCATAACCAATTCCACCATTTCGTTAAACCCATAAAAGTCGAGTCTAAAATCGATCCCAAACCTATCTAGCAGGGGTTTACTAATAAGACCGACTCTTGTGGTTGCAGCAACTATTGTAATCGGCTCTAGATCTATACGCATAGTTTTCGCCCCAGTCCCCTTTCCTACAACAATATCCAAAACACCGTCCTCCATCGCAGGATATAGGATTTCTTCTATATTTCTGTTAAGCCGATGAATTTCGTCTATAAAAAGTATGCTTCGAGACTCCAATCCAGTGAGAATCGCAGCCAGATCACCTTGCTTCTCTATAGCTGGCCCCGAGGTGACATGAATCCCTACTCCCATCTCTCGCGCTAAAACATGGGCAAGGGAAGTTTTACCAAGCCCTGGGGGGCCATGAAACAGGACATGATCTAATGCCTCGTTTTTACTATGAGCAGCCTTTATCATCATTTGTAAAGTTTTTTTCTCCCGCTCCCTGCCTACTACTTGCGCGAATCCACCTGGACGCAAAGAAGTCTCGACCTGTACCTCTTCTTCTGAGAGTTCATCTGAGTCTATGTCTGCGATTCTAGATATCGGCATAATCTAAGATTTGATCAAGTTAAGTAGTTTCTTTAGTTTGGAGGCAAATGGCTCATCGTGGCCAACTTCTACCTTTTCTAGGGAGTCTTCAATTTCCTCCCGCTTGTAGCCCAAATTCTCCAAAGCAGAGATTAATTCTGCATCCTCTGTAGTTGATTGCCCGTTTGCACTCGCCTCTTGTCCAGACTGTTTAGGAAGCCTTCCCTTTAGCTCTAAAACAATCTTTGAGAGCGTCTTAGAACCAATACCTTTTACTTTAAGTTTTTCGGGTTGTGCCAATTCTACTGCCTCGGTAATCCTGGCAAGAGAATGCTCTGCGACTATTTGCATAGCAGACTTAGGCCCAACCCCCGAAACTGCAAGCAGGCTTTCGAACATTTCTAATTCTGTTTGAGTAGCAAAACCAAATAGCCTTAATTCCTGTTCACGAACATGTGTATATGTGTATACCTCAGCACTCTGCCCTTCTACACCGAGTCTAAAAGGCACATTAGTTTCTATCTTGTACCCTACACCTCCAACCTCCAACAGGAGGTAATCTTTAAACAAATTTTTCACTTCACCTTTTAAGTAACCGATCATATCTTATGATAACAGGTAATGAGTATATGCTACTGCCAAAGCATCAGCGGCATCGTCCTGTTTGAGTTTCCCTTTCAAAGAAAAAATCTTGTTCATCATGTATATGATCTGCTCCTTCTTCGCTCTTCCGTAGCTAGTTAGTTGCTGTTTTATCTGCAATGGTGTGTATGAATAATGAGGTATTTTAGATTTAGCTAGCGAAAAAAGCACCACCCCTCTTGCTTGCGAAACCTTTATGACAGTTGTTGCGTTGCGAAAGAAAAATAAGTCTTCGACTGCTGCTTCGTCGGGGTTAAACTCCTCTAGTAGTTGATTAATCGATTCCCCAAGATCTAGCAGGCGCTCTGCTTCTGGAGTAAACTTATGTGTTTCTATAGTGCCCAAGTCTACTAGTCTAGGAGCTTTTCCAGAATAAAAAACTTCGATAACAGCCCAGCCAGTAATGGCAGTCCCGCAATCAATGCCTAGTATTAATTTACTATCTAGTTTTCTAGATTTGTCCATACACTGCTGACATCATCATGCCCTTCTATTTCGGAAATTAGCTCCTCTGCTTTCTCATATGCTTGTTCTGCCAGAACAATGTGAGCATTGGCTATCTGCGACAGCTCTGAGTCTACGACATCCCACTCTAGCTTATTAAGCGACTCTAAAACGGCGGCGAATTTCTCCGGGCTAGTTAATGCCTGGATTACCCCATCCTCTATAGCTTCGTAATCTAAGACACCATCTATGTCCATTAGTTCTAGCTCTAATTCCTCTTGTGACACTGGCTCGTATGTATCGTCTTGCCCAAATTTCTCAGCAAGCTTTAGCTTTGCTGCTCGAAGCTGGATCAGGCCTACCTGGGAGAACTGCCAGGCAACACTTCCTGGATCTGCTAACTTCCCCCCCTTAGATTCGATAAGATTTTTAAGTTCCGATACGGTGCGATTAGTGTTATCTGTTGCAGCAGCAACAATACCCATTAGACCATTATTTCCTACGAACTCGTATATTACTCTTTCGATTCTCCCCCCTTCTAATTCTCCAGTGCCTCTTTTGATTGCCCGTTCTATATTATCGATAGGCATATTTTCAGACTTAGCTTTTTTGACTAGCAATCTTAGGCTAAAGTTGGTGTCGGGATCCCCACCTGATTCTTGGGCTGCCATGGTTATGTCTCTACCTAACTTAGTAAAAACTGCCCCACGCTTAGCGTCATTAGCACCTTTTTTACGCTTAATTTTCGACCACTTAGAATGTCCAGACATACCACATATTTTACACTATACGACCACAAGCACCATATCCCCTGTTGGTCTGAAAGGATACTCCTCCTGTTTTATCTCTAGATTTGGGAAAAAATTCTGCAAGGTTTCTATCGTGTTTGGATAAGCTTTAGGATCTGCTAGATATAGAGTTGGGGTTGTGTAAGGCTGTATTGTAGACTCAATACGAACGACATCAAAACTGTGATTCTCCAGAATGCGCCGCGTATTTGCTGCTTGCCCTCTCTGATCGCCCCCATTGAGCAAATCGATTCGCGCTTGTTCCTGCAGGATGGTGTTATTTCTTAAAATTTCCCTTAGCAGCTCGTCTACATCATTACGATCTAAAAACAGCCTCTCTCCTTGGATAAATGTCATGTCTTGGGAAACTATCTCGAGACGAACATCTCTCTCAGCTGTGTTTCTAATGTATGAAATCAATCTCCATAGTTCAGCGCCAGATAAATCTGTTTCTACAAAACGATCTAACTGAGAGCGATTTTGCATATAGCTCGGGATCGAAAGTGCGTACCAAAAAGGTGAATTCATCGCAGAGAAAATCTGAACTAAGGCATCGTTTTGCGCTAAGAGCTTTTCGTCTGGATCCTGCTCGTTTTCTTTGCTTAGCCGAGAGATAAACTCTTGGCTATTCTGTTCGATTCCCCTTGCTCTCTGAAATGGAATTAGAATCTCTGGAAGATCTTGCTTGGATAAGACAATATGCCTTTGCGATCTCACACCTAATAATGCCTCCAACTCAAAAACGAACTCATTGAATGGATCAATTTCCGCTCCCAAAACTTTTTGCTGGCGAAAGTAATTGATTAAATTCCTCAGAGGAAGGTACTTATTCTCGTCTTCTAGATTAAATGTGTCTTCTCTTTCGACTAAGATGTTCAGCTCAGGACTAATCGTTAATACTTGGATGCTTCCTGAGTCAGCCCTAAAATGTAGAAGATGTATCGAGTCCACGAATCGCAGCTCATCTGTAGTGTCATCTACGCCTAAGAGAAATACTGTAAGATTACTCTGCCCTTCCCATTCAAGCTCTTCGTCTAAGTCGTATGAGAACCCCTGAGAACGCAGGTGCAGCATAGAATAAATCCCAAAACTTGAATAGATAAGCAAACCAACAAGGAGAAGGGACAGAAGCTGCCAGATTAAATTTAATTTTTTTTGTTTGCCAGTTTCCTTTGCCATTCCGTTCCTATCTTATAGCTTTTCAGTACCTCTAAGAAAGTATTATCCAAACTTGCGGTAAATGTTTTCTTTATTTCTGGTTTTTTGGGGTCTATAGCAATTGTCAACCGGAAGGCATGGAGCATAAGACGCTTGGCTCTAATCTTGCCGTAAATACCATCACCAATTATCGGGTGGTTACTTTCGGCAAGATGAACACGTATCTGATGCGTACGCCCTGTTTTTGGTCTTGCCAACACAAGTGTAGCATTCCCAGAACTCGCGATTGGCTCAATTTTTGTAAACGCAACTCTTGGTTTCGACGTTCTTGGTGAATATTTTTTTCGATTGATCCTATCTCTTCCTATAGGCATGTCTATATCAAATTCAGATTCTACTTCTCCTCTAACCAATGCAAGGTACTCTTTTTCGACCTCTCTATTTGCAAACTGCTTCGAAGCAAACCAAAGGCCTTGCGGGGATTTTGCAAAGAGAATAACCCCACTTGTCGGCCCGTCAAGACGATGAATAAGACCTGCTCTTTCGTCTCCTAAATTGTCTTCATTTTTAGAGTTTAAGTAGAATTTTACAGCGTTGGCTAATGTCTTTTTATTATGACCAGGTGCAGGATGAGAAATTAATCCTGTTGGTTTATTTATTGCAAGAAAGTCTTTATCCTCGTAAAGAATATTGAGTTTTAACTCGTAAGGTATGAGCTTTCTCGTTTTCTCCTCGATTACAGGAAGAGCTGCGAGTTCGACCTTATCTTTTTTATTTAGCTTATATTGTGGGTGGAATTGTAT
>JBMCLZ010000032.1:0-8069 GCA_048615025.1 Candidatus Dojkabacteria bacterium
CCAAAAGGTTAAGGCAGATTGTTCGCTGGTGCGAGGTGAGTGATGCGGACATGGAAAAAGGGCAAATGCGCTACGAGTTGAACATTAGCCTGCAGGCTAAAGGAGAAAAGGAGCTGCCAGACTACAAAGTAGAGGTGAAGAATATCGGGTCGATCTCTCTCTTGCAGAAAGTTATCGAGACTGAGGCGGAAAGACAGTACGGCTTACTATGCAAAGGAGAAAAACCTAGGCAAGAAACTAGGGGAACTAGAGATATGAGCGGTAAAACCTTTTCCCAGCGCGTAAAAGAAGAAGCAGACGACTACCGCTACTTTCCAGAGCCAGATATCCCACCGATCGAGCTGAGCGACGATCTCTTAGAGCAGCTTAGAGCAGAAATCCCTCCGCTACCTGAGGAGCTAATGAGTAGCTTCGAAGAGATGGGAGTTAGTAGGGAGCATGGAGAAACAATACTAGGCTCGAAATCGAAGCGGGAGTATCTGCTTGGGTTCGAAGAAAAAGGGGCAGAAGTCGCCAAACTCTTACTTGGAGGTCTTGAGCCTGGCGCAGATAAGGATCTAATCTTAAGTTTGATAAAAAAGAGAGAAGAGGGCGAGATCAACTCGAATGCTTTAGATCAGTTGCTAGGAGAAATAAATAGCGGGGTAATCAAATCTAAAAAGGAACTAGAGAAATATATTGCAGATAAGGAACTTACACAAACCTCCGAGGCTGGCGAGCTCGAGGCGATGGTGCTCGAAGAGGTTGGCAAAGACCCGAGCGCAAAGGAGCGTTTTATGAGTAATCCTGGAGTGGCGATGTTTTTTGTAGGGCAGATTATGAAACGCACGAAAGGATCTGCCAACCCGCAAGTCGTAAAAGATCTGGTCGAAGCTGCCTTAAAAGATGAATCAAGATAGAAAATGGTACGAAGACTGCTCTTTTTCCTGCAAGTATTGGCAATTTTAAGCTTGGGTTTCGTATTTGTAAGCCTTGTAGGTCTCATATTTTAAGATTTTAGTTTGATCGTGGCACTTAGTGAATTAGATTTC
Organism: Candidatus Dojkabacteria bacterium; assembly: GCA_048615025.1. GTDB lineage: Bacteria > Patescibacteriota > Dojkabacteria > CALFHW01 > CALFHW01 > JBMCLZ01. The sequence continues at coordinate 1,032 of JBMCLZ010000032.1, forward strand.
TCCCCAATGTTTATTCAGCTACTCGAAGCGAGGGGCTTTAGTTCTAAGCAGGAAGTGGAAAGCTTTTTAGCAAGTCCAGGGGACGAGGTGTTTGAATACGGAAAATATCTCTATGAAAGCGAAAAGTTTTTGGCAAGAATTAACGAGGCAAAAAAGAAAGGAAAGAAGGTGCTTATCTATGGCGACTACGATGTCGACGGAATGAGTGCAGCCGCACTTTTGTGGCGATTCTTACATCTGGAGCTTGGGGCAGAGTCGAGGGTGGTAGTGCCACACAGGCAAAGGCAGGGTTACGGGTTAAATTTGGAATTTCTGCGGGAAGAGCTTGCTAAGCAGCCAGCAGATCTAGTGATAACCGTAGATTGCGGAGTGCGAGATGGAGAATTGGTTCGGCAGATTAAACAGGAGTATTCAGGGCTCGAGGTAATTGTTACGGACCATCATAAACCAGAAGAAAAAAGTAGCTGGGATTTCGCAGATGTAGAGGTGCATCCGATGCACCCGAGTTCTAATGCAGATGAGCTGGCGGGAGGCGAAATCTGTGCAGCTGCAGTAGTTTGGGGGCTTGTAAGCTTAGCAAGAAAAGAGTTGCTAGGGGTTGAGCGCAAAGCAGACGGAATAGAGCTCGCAGCGCTTGCAACTGTTACGGATCTTATGCCTTTAGTTGGATTGAATAGAGCGATAGTGAAAAAAGGGTTAGAGCAGTTTCGAAAGACAAAAAAAGAGGGCCTGCTAGCACTTGCAGATACTGCGGGTGTAGATTTGGCGCGGGTAGATGCTTACACTTTTGGGTTTCAGATAGGGCCAAGGCTTAATGCTTTAGGTAGGATCGATGAACCATTGCTTGGAGTTAAACTGCTTGCAACTCAGGACAAGCAAGCAGCTGCAAAACTTGCTAGGAAAGCAGATTCTGTAAACAGGTTGCGGCAGCAACTAACCGAAAAATCTGTAAAAGAGGCTGAGCAGCGTATTAAATTAGAAGAGAAAATACTAATCGTAAATTCCGAAGACTGGCACGAAGGAGTTATCGGGCTGATTGCAGGCAGACTAATGGAAAAATACAACAGACCTGCGGTTGCTTTGGCAAGAAAAGAAACAGGAGAATGGGTTGGCTCTGCCAGAAGTCTAGAAGAGTTCGATGTAACGCAAGCTTTAGCCAAAAACTCAGATCTCTTGGTACGCTTTGGGGGGCATGCACAAGCAGCAGGGCTCACTATTTTCGAAGAGAATCTTAAGAAGTTGGGGGAAAATCTAGCTAGGCTCACAGAAAAAATAGATTTTTCCAGAACAACAAAAGCTAAGAAGCAAGCAGACATTTCTTTTAAAGCTAGGCAATTCGAACCAAGACTTATAGATGAAGTGTTGCTCTTAGCTCCCTTCGGTATTGGTAATCCGAAGCCTAGAATCAAGCTAGAATATTTAGAATTAGAACTTTCTAGACAGTTTGGTGGTGGGGGCAAGCATCATCGTTTTGACTCTTCAGATTTAGCTGAGGGGGTTGAACTTCTATGGTTTAACTCGAAATGGAATGAAGAGAAAAATGCAGAAGGACGCGATAATTATGCCTACATAACTACTCTCGGGTATAATCATTGGAATGGAAGAAAAATACCACAGATCATTATTCAAGACTATGCAAGTTAGATTGCCAAAACCAAGCTTCAGTAATTTCTTCCTTGGCTTTTTGGTAATGATTAACGTCTTGCCAGTGCTTGCGCCAATCTTGCAGCATATCGGGTTCGATTTTGGAGCGAGGGTAATCTACTTTATTTACTCGTTTTTTTGCCACCAGATTCATTGGAGAAGTTTGCATGTTTATGATCATCAGTGTGCTTGGTGTTCTAGAGATATGGCGATTTGGGGGGCACTGCTTACAACTGCGTTTTTGGTTAAGGCATTTAAACTAAAAGGCATTCGCTGGTGGCAGATTGTACCGTTTATGGTGCCGATTGGATTAGATGGGGGGGTACAAACTATTGCGACCTTTGTTGGTTTGTCTGAGCCGGACAGCGTTTTTTATGTCGCGTCTAATTTATCGCGGATGCTAACCGGAGCTATCTTTGGGATAGGGCTGGGTGCTTTTCTTATGCCGCTTCTTATGGATGCCGAGCGCACAAAGCTTAAGCATATTGTGAACGCCAATTTACAGTTTGGAACTAGAAAGGTCCAGCTAAAGCTGCACCAGCTCTGGGTATTTTTCGTAGTGTTTTTGTTCGTGATTATTTCCTATATTGGGTTTATTCAAGTTTGGGATGCGACAAGCGAGCAATACTTGCCAAGCAATTGGCTAGATAGCCAGATAAAGCTTCCAGCAGATACCGAAGACTGGTTTGTTAGACGCGAAAACGCTATTTGCCCAGTAACTATTGGCACAGAAGGGGCTGCACAAATGTCTACCACTGAGCTTCTGGCACTGGATTGTTTTTGGTAAGTGTAAATACTTCCTTTCTAATCTGCGACGGATCTTCTTTTTCTAACAATACTCTGCGAATCCAGTCTGCGATTTGCACTACTTCTTTTTCCTTCATTCCGCGGGTAGTGATCGCAGGAGTCCCCACCCGAATACCAGAAGGCTTCAGTGGTGGATTCGGGTCATTAGGTATTGTGTTTGCGTTTACAACTATTCCAGCTTCTTCGAGCATGTTTGCGGCCTCTGTCCCTAGCAGATCTTGCTCTAGAAGATTTACAACAGACAGATGGTTTTCCGTTCTTCCCGCAACCAGCTCGAAGCCGTGCTTTATAAGCTCACTTGCAAGTTTTTGCGAGTTGGCAAAAACTTGCTCGACATAATCTTTGTACTCTTTTTCCAGAGCGAACTTCATTGCTAAAGCTAGAGCTGCTGTCTTGTGGTTGTGTGGGCCGCCTTGTAGACCAGGCATAATCGCTTTGTCTATTTTTTTTGCAAGCTTTAAGTCGTTACTGACAATTACAGCTCCTCTAGGTCCTCTTAATAGTTTGTGGGTTGTTGAAGTTATAATATCTGCACCTTGTTCGAATGGATGTTTATGAACCCCTGCGACTACTAAGCCATTAGTATGCGAAACATCTGCAACCAAAGTTGCTCCGACTTCTTTTGCGTATTTTGCGAGAAAATCGTATCTGAGCTCTAGTGGATAGGCGGTAACACCTGCCAATATTAGCTTTGGTTTTTCTTTTAAAATTTGATCTCTAACTCTGTCGTAATCTATTTCGTCTTTTTCTCCTGCTTCTATAGGTACTTGCTGAAACCACTTCCCAGAAAAACTTACTGGTGCCCCGTGAGTTAGGTGCCCGCCATGAGAAAGCTTAAGACCCATAACCTTATCTCCCGGTTTCAGCAGAGCAAAATAGACTGCAAGATTTGCTGGAGAGCCAGAATATGGTTGGACATTGGCAAATTTGCCTTGGAACACTTCTTTCGTTCGCTCAATCGCTAGTAGCTCGATCTCATCGATAAATTCGTTTCCGTTGTAATAGCGTCTATTTGGATATCCTTCCGAATATTTATTTGTAGCAACAGAACCCAAAACGTGGCTTATTGCAGGATGAGTATAGTTTTCTGAAGGAATAAGCGTTATGTAATCTTGTTGTCTTTGCTGCTCTTTTTCGAGGAGATTGGCGAGTTTTTTGTCATAAGTTGCTAAATTCGACCCCATGTTTTCTAGCATAGCTAATAAGGGTGTTGTTTAGCAAATTTGTAACGGTAAGTGGCCCGACACCGCCTGGAACTGGGGCGATTAGGGGGTGTATTTTGCTGTCGTAGCTATCTCTAGTAAAAGTTACATCGCCCTTTACCTTAGCTTCTGGGTTATTGTTATTGATCCCAATGTCTATCACTACCTGATCCTTACTAAACATTTCTAAATCGTAGAATCCGTCGACCCCAGTTGCAGGTAGGATTAAATCAAATTTATCGAGGAAGTTTTTGTCTTGAAGATTAGTGGATTTCGAATGGGCAAGGGTTACGGTTGCATTTCCCATTTCTAGAAGCGCTGCCAGGGGTTTTCCAACAATATTTGAGCGATTAATAATTAAAGCTCTTTTACCCCGTAGAAATGTGTCCAAAGAGGCAAGTCTTCTGTAATTTAACCAATCCATTTCCTGAACTGATTCGCCTGTAGCAATTAACAGACAGTCTAGAGCTGCAAGAGGAGTTGCAGATATAAACAGGTCGTTTATATCTGAAAGATCGGAAAGTTGCTTAAGCTGCCAAAGTCTGCCCAAATTGGCGTAGCTTAACCCATCCACATCTTTCTTTTGTGGGATAAGGTTAAACAATTCCAGGCTTTTATCCAGATCTAGCTTGGGAATAGGTGATTGAATCATTATGCCATCTACGTCTGTGTCTTTTGCATAATTTTCTATAGCTTTCTTGATCACTTCCTTTTCTGTGTTCGACTTGAATAAAATCCTTTCTGTTTCGATACCAATATTTCTAGCAGCTTTTGCTTTAAGAAAAACATAAAGCGTGCTTGCGGGGTCTTCGCCCACCTGGATTATTTTTAAAGATGGCTTTTGCCCAGTATTACTAGATATCAGGGCGATTAGATCCTTAATCTGCTCTGATTTTTCGCGAGCTAACTTGTTGCCATTGATAATCATATGGTAGATTTTACAATATGAAACTAAGATTACCAGTAATTAATGCTGCCCAATTTAATTTTAGCCTGTTGCTTAAGTTTTTACTCAACATAGTTGAGATTGGCAGTTTGGGAGCCTTGCCCTTTATTCTTTTTCTGGGTAGGACCGAGGTTGGTAGACTCGAAGATTGGATCTTCCTACTAATGTTAGTTGCTTTGAGCAGAGTATTAAGGGCGCTATTTTTTGGAGATGGGTTTTCTGGTGTTCCTGGAGACATAGCTTTACTGTTCCTAGTTACTGTCCTTTTGGTACTTGTGATAGTAAATGGAGGCGAGCAGGGTGAAGCTAACCTTGGTGGCTCTTCGTCTTTTGGTATTGGTAGTATTATGCTTGCTTGTATCTCGATATATTTATACGCAAGTGCCATGATCAACTACAAGGTATCTAATATTCTTTTCCACTTATTCTTCATTGCTAATGTTGTTGCGGCAAGTTCTTGGTTTACTGAGCTAGGACTCCAGGATGGAAACCTAATTGGTGACTACGGCGCTTTTGCTCTACCAGAGTATTTCTATTCTGCACTTATTTCTTTTTTGTTCGGAGTTGCAGGTGCAATATATTTTAAACAAAGGCTTCTGAAAGCAGTCTACATCATTGGAGGAATTGTAGGGTTATTTTTCTTGGTATTAGCAATGAACTGGATTAACGTATTTGGTCTTGCCGCTGCGCTGATTTTGTTGGCAGTTTTAAACATGGTTCGCTTTGCACAAGAGTTTAATCAGTTACTTAAGCTTTACAAAAAATCGAAAAATGATTTTCTTAATACCTTTAAAAGTAGAAGGGTATTTAACTATTTGGCAACTCAAGTAGTATTTCTGACTATTGTCTTCGCACCTATACTTTACTATGGTTACAACATAGCAGAGGTAGAGGAGACCGATACTACTGTTCTTTCCAGTTATATCACAGCATTAGAGGATCTGTATTCCAGAGTACCAGACTTTATTTCTTCTGATCAGGAATTGCTTGTCGGGGGAGATCAATTCAACTTTGGGACAGATGCCGCCTCTCTTCTCCTAACATACGGAGTCATTGGTATTGGTGCTTTCAGTGCTAGTTTTATTATTCTTGCTAGTGAGTTTCTTGACCTGAAGAAGGTTAAGGATATTGGACTTAGGGAGGAAGAAAATAAGCTAAGCCGTTCCTACCTAGTATTCTTTTCTTCTTATGCAATACTACTGTTTTTAGCTACAATATTTATTAGTAGCATTTCTTTGGCAAGCTTACTCATCCTAAGCTTCTTGGTTGCGTTTGCAAAGGTGGCGATTGCTGAAAAGTACGCCCAGCTAGATTTTTCAGAAGAGCTTATAGATTTTTCGGAAATAGACAGACGCGGGTTGAAGGAGTTTCTGCGAGTGTCTAGAATAGTAGTAATAGTAATGCTATTAATTGCATTTCCTTCCCTGGTTAATACAGTGCAAGGGCTATTCTAAACTAGCTATTATTGGGGATTTTGGATGAATAATGAGAAAAGACTACTTCTGGTTCCTGTCGTTTTCGGAATAATTATGATCTTTGCTGGGATATTTATCTCTTCAACACTAGATAACCAAGAGACTACTGCCCCGCAAGATACTGATGCAACAGATTCGGTAGCTACAGATACCGATAACTTAGGAGATCCTTTAGCAGATACTGCAAATGAGGACCCACCTAGTGAACCAATTCCTTCTGAAACTCCTCTTATAGACGACGAGCGACAAGAAGACATACCTCGTTATGAGTGTAACGATATTCGAGCAGAGTGGGATTATCCTGGCTATAACGGCGAAAATGCAACCGTGGAAGAGTTTCCATGGCAATTCCCAATTACCAGTGGGGCTCCAGATTCTATTAATTCAGACGGTTACCCAGTATATTCCCCACGTTGTGTGTTGCGCTCGGCACCAGGGCAAAACCCAGGACCTTGGGTTTTTAGAATTTATCAGGGGGAACCAATGGATCCAGACAATTTTCTTACTTCAACTCCAACACAAAATGCATATGTACTACCTGAGGTAACAAATCCACCATCACAGGGAAACTTTTACACTGCAGCATGTGTAGAAGTGCAGGATATAGATTTAGATCCAAATGCTAACGGCTTGGGGCCGCTTCCATCTAGTGACTTTACCGTAAGGCAGATTTGTATACAGGCCCGGATAACAGCGCCAGAGGCCGCCCCGCCCCCAGCTCCTATTCAGGATTTACCTCGTACTAATCTAGATAGAGAAGATGTTCCTCTTATAATTGGTGGGTTACTTGTCCTTAGCGGTACGGCTTTATTCATTCGTTATCGAATGCTATAATACTATAGGACTAGTGCAGATTGTGGTGCTAGCCAGCACCTAAATGTATAAAATGGATACATACTCATGCATTTAGCTGCTGGCTAGCAAGGAAAGTCTGGACTCCAGCTCTTTTTAGAGAAAATAGCGC
>JBMCLZ010000033.1:0-7708 GCA_048615025.1 Candidatus Dojkabacteria bacterium
CTGACTCTGGTGGCTATGTGCATGTTCCAGAAGGGATCAACGAAGCGCAACTAAGAGCAATTATGGAGCTAAAAAACGAAAAGAGAGGGAGAATTATTGAATTTGCCGAAGAGTTTGGTCTAGAATATTTCTCAGGAGAAAAACCTTGGGGGGTAAAGGGAGAGGTTGCACTTCCATGTGCTACAGAAAATGAGATCGATGAGAACGATGCAGCAAATTTATTAGAAAATGGGATCAGATATATTGCAGAAGGTGCAAATATGCCATCTACTGGAGAGGCCCAAGAAGTCTTTTCTAAGAACGGGATTAAGTTTGGACCGGCTAAAGCCGCAAATGCTGGCGGAGTTGCAGTTTCTGGCTTAGAAATGGCACAGAACGCGCAGCATTCCACTTGGAGTAGAGAAGAGGTAGATGAAAAGTTGAAGCTGATCATGCAAAAGATCCACTCAGAAGCATTAAAAGAAGGAAAGGGAGATTACGCGAAGGGAGCAAACATCGCAGGGTTTAAGCGGGTGGCAAAGGCAATGAGATCTCAGGGTATAGTCTAACTATTTGGATAGTTGATGTCTTTAAAGAGCCATTCAATTATTACTTTGACCATGAAAGCTGTTTCGCCAAGTGTAGCCGCAACTAGAACTGCAAAAATCGCTTGCAATTCTTGCAGTTGGTCGTTGATCATTGCCAGAACAACCAATCCGAAGACAAGAATATTTTGGGAGATAAGCAGAATCGTAAGTACTCTGGCGTATATTTTCCTTGATCTTATCTTCCAAGTGTAGTCTTCTACTTGAAGATCGATAAACTCTTCTGAGGCTTCAAGGAAAATATCTGGGTCTGCTTCTGTGTCGAGGTCTGTTTTTATTGGTCTATCTGCAAGCTGGTTTTTTACATCCTCGCTTGTTATCGTCTGTGCGCTAGCCATTTTCGAAACATTTACTTTCTATAATTTTAAATTTTTGATTCTAAAGTTAGCAGCCGAGTTACTTACACGGAATAAATCGCTGATCATAGCAGATGTGTTAAACTGTGGCCAGAAACGTTTTACTAGAAAATCTGGCATTAATAGGCTAGAAGCAAACCAATTTGCTTCCGTTTCTTTATTGTCTGAATTCGATTCAGGTCTGATTGCATCCTCTCGGAAAAAGAATTCTGCTTCGATCTCGTTGTGTAAGAAAAAGTGTCCCAGCTCATGAGCGATTGTAAAAACTTTTCTCTTATATGGCTGTTCTGGCACTACATATATTATTTTTTCTTTTTTGTCTATAGCTCCCAGTATTCTAGGATCCTTGAAAGTAGCGATTTTTAAGCATAGCCCATTGTAGTCTAATATCTTTTGTAGGTTTATTGGGGGAGCGATTTGCTGCCTGTTTTGTGAATAAGCTTCCTCGATTACGTCCCTTGCCAAAGATTCGATCGCTTTTACTCTTTCTGGCATCAACATGCGTTATTATAGCAGTGGCTTGTATAGTTTTTCGATATATTCTCTTAGCATTCGATCAGTTCCATAGTGAGATAAGGCAATTTTCATTGTCTTTTTTGCTCTCTCCAACCACTGGTGGGGCACATCTTTTTCGTCCCGCTCATGGAACAAAGGCACGATTTCCTTTTCGATTGTGTCGTAGTATTGCATACTTTCGAGCTCATGGTTGATGTCCCAAACTATATTTTCATCCTTAATCTCATCAACCCAACCGTCTATGGTAGAGAACTGAATCAGCCCGTTGGCTGCTGCTTTCATCCCACTGGTTCCACATGCTTCTTGGTATCTAATTGGGCTGTTTATCCAGACATCACTTCCTGAAACCATATATCTTGCCATGCGCCAGTTGTAGTCTGGTACGATAATTAATTTACCCTTAAACTTCGGATCCATAGACATTTGGTAAATTTCCTGGAGATGTTTTTTCCCGATCTCATCTCTTGGATGTGCCTTACCTCCAAATATGAATCTGACAGGACGGTCTGTAGAATTTAAAATATGAGCTAAGCGTTCAGGATCTAGTATCAGAATTTCGGGCTGTTTGTATGCAGTTAGCCTGCGGAACCAACCAAAAATTAGTGAATCTTCTGGTACATCTACACGGCAGTTAAACTTAATATTTTCTAGTAACTTTCTTTTCGCTTGTTTCCTAGCCTCCCATAGCTGTTCGTTAGGGATTTTATCGATCAGATCCCAGTCTACTCTAGCTCCTTGTTCACTCCAACGCTCGGAGACATAATGATCCAAAAGATGATGAATAGGCTCACTTACCCATGTCGGCATGTGTACGCCATTTGTTACTGGGATTAGCGGATGGTCGGGCCATATACTCTTGGCAGCTTTCGCATGGAGAATACTTACGGCATTAATCTTTTCTGCGTTATTCAGCCCCATGATTGTCATGCCAAATTTGCCGTCGGCATACTGCGAATCGACACCAAGTGAGAAGATCTGATTAAAGTCTACGTTCATTTCTTTTGCATAAGGACCCAGATAATTTTCGACTAGTTCATAGTCGAAGACATCGTTTCCAGCTTGTTTTAGCGTATGGTTTGTAAACAAGATGTTCTTTCTAGATTCTTCTATCGCAGCCGCAAAGTCTACACCTTTTGCTGACATTATGTCTTGTGCTTGTGCAAGTACTGTGAAAGCACTGTGCCCTTCGTTAAGATGCAGAATCGAAGGTCTAATCCCGGCTGTTTTTAGCAATTTATATCCGCCGATTGCGAGGATTTGTTCTTGTCTTATTCTTGTATCTTGATCTCCACCATACAAGTGATAAGTTATCATTCGATGCTCCATATCACGATTTTCTTCGAAGTTTGTATCGAGCAAGATAAGACTTCTTCTGCCAATCTTCATACGCCAGCCGCGCACTTTTACGTTCTCGCCTGCTATATTTACTTCGACTGTAATTGTATATCCTTTTTCGTCCTTGACTGTCTCGATTGGGTAATCGTCGAAGTCTTGTGTTAGGTAGTCTTCTAGCTGCCAGCCATCATCTGTAAATCTCTGGTAGAAATAGCCGTTTGTATAGAATAAACCGATTGCGATCATTGGAAGTCCGCTGTCAGAAGCTTCTTTTACTGTGTCGCCGGCAAGCACTCCTAAACCTCCAGAATATATTTGTAGCCAGTCTGCGATACCAAACTCAAGTGAAAAATATGCAATGGGGTTTGTGTTTAATTTAGCGAGACTCGGATCGTGTTTTGCAATTCTCTCGAACCAGGTTTCTTTTTTAAGATATGTCTCTTGGATGCGCACAGAATTTTCGATATTAATGCTGTTTTTTTCGTAGAAATCGTCTAGGTAGGGTTGATCTATTTGCCTTAAAACATCCAGCGGAGATTCATTCCTAGACCAATGTCTGCCGTAAAGATCGTCTAGGTAATTTCCTTTCGAAGTATTCCAAGTAAACTGTGCGTTCGAGTACAAAAATTCCAACTTTTCTTTCTTATCCATATGCAAAGTTTTTAAGGTGTACATATTCGATATCTCTCCGGTGAATTTGGCGAAGTCTTGGATAATATTGAAAAGTGAGGCAAGAACTTCTTGCAACCTTGATTGCGAGAACGCTTCAACATTAAGGCGGATGAATGGCTCTGTTGCAGACTGCCTAAGTGAAAATCTCCAATCGCTCCCTTCGATCGCCAGCCCATCAAAATCTGAAAATGAACCATTAGAGAATTCGTTTTTTAGTTTCTCCTGCAAGTACTGGAACTGATCCATGTCCGCAAGGTAAAAGTTTTTTTCACCTGAAATAAAGAATTTTTCTCTGTAAGATTTTATTAAATCGTCTAACGTAGCTTCAGTTTCTGTAAGAATTTTTAAAACGATTTGTAATGTTATAAGTCCACTATCTGCATAGTAATTATCTCGGTAATAATAGTGGCTAGAAGTAGTCTCACCACCAAAGAGCGCGTCTTCATCGCGCATTTTTTTCTTTACAAATGTATGACCTGCCTTCGAAACGACACCTCTTGCTCCTGTGAGTCTAGTAATCGATTCAAGAGCAAAAGTTCCACGAGTGTCGTAGACGATTGCCTCTCCTTTATTTTGCCCCAAGAGATACTCGCTAAGTAGTTCCATCATGTAATACCCTGGTACTACCTCTCCTTTATGGTCGACAAAGAATATACGATCGCCATCTCCATCGAATGCAGCTCCGAGGTCTGCTCCTTCCTCGCGAACCTTTTGTTGCAGGTCTACTAAATTTGCCTCTAAAGCCGGGTTTGCCTCATGATGAGGAAAGTCTGCATGGGGCTCGAAATACATCTTTACTAGCTCTATTTTGGGGTGAGCTTCGAGTAGTTTTTCTACTGGCGCTCCAGCCATGCCGTTACCTGCATCGACAACGATCTTTAATTTCCGTATCGGTTTTACTCCAGCGAATTTAAGCACATGTTCAATATGTGCTTCATCGATATTTATGTGCTGCCCAAGTTCGGTTTGTTCATTTGGGAGGTAGTTTAGCTCTCCTTCTAAACTGTCGAATGCTTCTTTAAGCTCTGGAATCTCTACTGGCGCTGCCCCTTTTTTTACAAATTTTACCCCATTGAAGATAGCTGAATTGTGTGACGCAGTGATCATTGCGCCTCCGTCGTATTTGTTGTTGCCTACTGCAAAATAGAACTTATCTGTAGTTGATTCGCCGAGAAAGTCTGTATTTCTGCCTTCTTCTTTTATGGCAGTTGCGATTGCTTTCGCGATTGGAAACGAAGAGCTACGCATATCTACTGCCAGCAAGAAATTCTCCCCAGGGGTTATTCTGCAGAATGCTTTAGCGATTTTGTATACAGTTTCCAAATCCAGCTGATCTGGGTAGATCCCACGGACATCGTATGAACGGAAAACACTACTGTGCGATGCAGCTAAGTTCTCGCTTGAATCCTGATCGTGAAAATTAGATTTGATCTTAATCAGATCTTGCATTTGGGCAGCTATAACTTATTTTAAATTATTTCCTAAATTTGACTCTTTTTTGACTCTTTTAAGTGTAGCAAATTTAGCAACTCAACATGAGACCAAACTAGTGGCCTAACAGACAAGCTTAAGCCAGTATTCGCCTCAGCCATTTCTGGCAGTAAGCCAGTAGGTTCCATATGGTCCAAAACGAACTCGATTGCCTCTCGGGTGGCAGCCAAATCTCCAGTTTTTAAATAATATTGTGCAAACCAAAGAGTTGTGATGTACCAAGGGTTACCGTTTTTTGTCTCGTCTTCGAGGAGGTAAAAGTCTTTTACATATCTCAGATAACCGCCATTTTCAGCTCTAAGATATTTTTCTGTATGTTCAATGGTTGATTTTAATTGCTTATGATCTGCAGGGATCATCTCGAACTGCCAGAGCCAGTGGAAACTCGCGTCTAGGTCATCTCCAGCGATCTTCTCATGATACTTTTCGAAATTACCTCTAGTAAACGAGTTCTTTTCGCTATCGAAGAAGTAGTTTACTATTTGTTTGCGGCTCATTTCTGCTAGTTCTTTTCGACCATAAACCTCTAACACTTTTGTTAGAGCGATTTGCTCAGAGAGGAATTGTCCAAAATGGTTCTCCCAGAGGTCGAAGCATGGTTTGTGCAGTCCTGAGTCTTCTACATATCCACTAAGAAAATCTACTGCATCATCTAGGATTCTTTCGAACTTTTTCGAGCTATTTCCAGTTACTTTCTTGAATTTATCGTAAGCAATTAGCACAAGCGCTAGTTGGTCAATTTGCATTTGTCTCTCATTACTTATTTCGTGCCATGTGCTAGCAGGTACAGGCTGGTCGAGGTGAAATCTGTGCACTTCGAAACCATAGGTCGAGTAGCCTGTCGCGAGAAAATCGAAGCCTCTGGTTAGCTTTCTAACATATGATGGGGAAAGCAGGTCGATAAAGTTTAGTAAAGACATAATGGTAAGCGCGGCGTCTCTACCCCACATGTATGAGTAATCTTCTACTCCACCATTTTTAATTGGAGTAGAGTCTACTGCCGCAAAAATACTTCCATTTTCGTTCAGCGAACCAATAGTAATTTCTGCAGACGTCTGGGCAAGGATCATTAGTCTTTCGCTGTAATAAGCATTCAACCCAACTTCTTCTGCCAGAGAGGACGCTATGTTCTTTGCTTTTTTGACTAGTTCGTTTTTTTTCTTAACTTTAGCCATTCCTCTAGATCCATCTGGAGTGTTAGATAGTGCGTATAAGAAAATAACTCGAGTAGCTTCTTTGCTCTTAACTCTTATATTAACTTTCATCGAAGCCTCTACCTCTCCGGTAGCGACCGGGTTATTGCTCAGGTTTCCGTGCTTGTCTGGGAGTGCTCCTAGACTGTTATTGTCTTGAGGGCTATGGCAAGCAAATTGCTCTATTTTATGGCTCTCACATTGTACGGATAGGTATTTACCTCGTTCATAAAATATCAACGAGTTGTTAATTGTGTCCCAAAGTACGCAGTCTCTAGATTTGTTGCTGCCGAAGTCAGGCTTCAGAAGTAAATACAATGAAACAATCTTGCTTTCTACAGAGTTGTTTACGATCTCGATTTCTTGCCTGATATTGTCTCCACTAACTTCATAGCTAGCAGAGGTACTTACATCTTGCCCCCTCTTAGCTAAATAGTTACTTCCTTCCCAAAGAAAATATTCGATCTTATCTCTAAGTAGGAGATTATCTGCGCCTTTAATTGGCCAGCAGAGATCGACTATGTCTCCTTCATAGTCGATATTAATTAGTAACCTATCCGAAGATATTTGCTTTGCGATACTCATTCTATTTCAGGTCTCGTGTCGTTTAGATACATAACTGACTCCAAAAGGGCAGCAACACTCCAAGCCTGTGCAATCGCTCCTCTTGGTTCGTTCCTATCTGCAGAAAACAACTCTGGGACTGAATCTAATCCGTGTAGTCTAATCTTTTCGTAGAAGAGGTCTAGTTTTTCTCTTACAATTCTTCTTCCACCTTTGTTAAATCTTATCAGCCCAATAAAGTAAGGTTGTAGTAGCCAAGGCCAGATAGTCCCCTGATGATAAGCCATGTCTCTCTCTGTTTGATCCCCTGAGTATTCACCTTTGTATTCTGGGTGATCTGATGAAAGTGTTTTAAGCCCCACTGGAGAATAGAGCTCGGTTTCAATCTTGTTTTCTAGTTTTTCCCAATGCTGCTTGCTCCCGATTGGGAAAGCGAGGGAGAAGGCAATTAACTGGTTCGGTCTTAGCTTAATGTCTTTGTTGCCAAATTGGTCTATAACATCTGTAAAATAGTTTTTATCTTCGAGCCAAAACTGTTTAGAGAAATTCATTTCGAGCATATGTTCGAATGTATCGATCTGAGTTCCAGTTCTTAGTTTAAAACTTACCTCTGCAGCTAGTTTTTCTGTTACTTGTAGCGCGTTATACCAGAGTGCTTGAATCTCTATTGGTGCACCCTGCCTCGGAGTGACTGGTCCTTGAGCAGTTTTGGCATCCATCCAAGTTAAAGCCTCTTTAGGGGATTCCCAAATCAAAAATCCAGATTTATTTAATTTAATTCCATACTTACTTCCTTTTGCTAAGGAATTTAGCGTTGTTTCCATTACTGGCAAAAGTTTGCGAACTGTTTGTTTGTCTTTAGTGTAATAATAATACTCGTGCACAGCTTGGAAGTACAACAAGGCAGCGTCTAAGCTGTTGTAGTTACCCAAGTCTATCTGGTTAAGTAATAGCCCCTGGTCAAATTGTTCGCTCAATTGAAGCAATATTTTTCGAG
>JBMCLZ010000034.1:0-7682 GCA_048615025.1 Candidatus Dojkabacteria bacterium
CCTCTTCGAAGCGTAGCTCTCCTCTGTTGATTAACCCTGAATTAAAGGGATCTACAATTCCAGAAACTTTTTCGCCACTTTTTTCGTCTGAAATAAGTTCTGCTTCTATTAAGTATGAATTTTCTCCTTCTGGTATACCAGTGTCTTCTGGAACTTCTGAGGCAGTAAGATCTGTAATAGACTCTACCTTCGCTAAATAGTACTCACCTTTTTCAGAGTTAAGATTTAAAAACCCAATAAGCAGGTTGTTGTTTAAGGCCAGGACAATCAAACCTAACAAAAACAATGCTCCAACACTAGCAAAAATGTAGTTGCTCCACTTGGTAAGTTTATGCTCACCAGAAGATTCCTGTCCTCCGCCGTGTACGTGCATATGCATTACGTATTTTAGCACTCAGACAAATTAGAGCAATAAGTTACAATTAGCAATGGAGTTTTCCGAAGATCAAAAGCTTACTCTCTCTGAAATGACTCTCTGGTTTAAGAAAAAAGAAAAACCATACCTCATTCTTGCGGGTTATGCAGGGACGGGGAAGACCACACTCGTTACGTGGTGGCGCAAATGGCTGCAGGAACGTCGTAAACTGCGAGTTGCATTTGTTTCTTACACAGGCAAAGCCGCACTTGTTCTTAAAGACAGCCTCAGAAGTTCGGATTCGGTATTTAAAGGAGATTACGTCGGAACAATTCACTCATTACTCTACTCTCCCCTTACAAATGAGCGAGAAGAGATTATCGGCTGGGAGAAAAAGCCTCTAAAAGAATTTAATTTTGATTTGATTATCTTAGACGAAGCTTCGATGGTAGATGCTCAGATTTGGGAAGATATTCGCAGTATAGGAATTCCTATCCTCGCAGTTGGAGATCACGGGCAGCTGCCTCCGATCTCAGGGCAATTTAATCTGCTAGATAAACCAGATTTAAAGTTAGAGAAAATCCATAGACAAGCAGAAGATAATCCGATTATTTACATTTCAGAGCTTGCAAGAGAAAAAGGAGAAATTCCTAGCAAAAAATACGCAGACAAAGTGATTAAATTCGACCGCACAGACAGTGATAGTTATGGCGAATTAGACGAGTTGCTTTTAACTTTTGATGAGCAAACTTTGGTTTTATGTGGTTACAACAAAACGAGGGTAGAACTGAATAAAAGCATTAGGGGGATGAAGGGTTTCGACTCCCCTACTCCTCAGGTTGGAGATAGGCTCATTTGCCTAAGGAATAATCACAAAAAACAGATTTTTAATGGTCAGATTGGCACTCTGGAAAAAATTGGCTACCTCACAGAAGAGGCTCGAACTTACGAGGTGGAGATTAGCTTCGATACTGGGCAAAGGTACATGGGTTCCGTTTTGGCAGAGCAGTTTGGAGCGGAGAAGCCGCTGAACTATACGAGTCAGAGGCGTAAAACAGCGGAAGTAGATTTGTTCGATTTCGGATACGCGACAACTGTTCATAAGGCTCAGGGTTCGCAGGCAAAGCGTGTAATATTGCTGGAGGAGAGATTTCCTCGTATGGACGAGCAAGATTGGAGTAAGTGGCTGTATACAGCAGTTACAAGAGCTCAGGAGGAGCTGTATATTTTTTAGTTGATTACAAGTAGTTCGCTTTTTGCTAGACTTCTCGTGATAGTCTTCTCTCGAAACCTTTCCTTCCCCCAAGTTTTTTAGAGATTTCAGTATTTCCGATTTTTCTTGCACCAGCTTTACTTAGCTCTCCAGTTGTTCCAAAGACTCTCTCGAAAGTCTCGGCTCCAAATCTATTTCTGTAAGCAACGACAGCAAGAAGGATCGTAATCAATGCGATAACGTACATGGTTTGCTCCGTGCTTAGGTTTGTTTGTGGTAATTCACCTGGTGCTACCGGGGGGGCGTCTTCTTCTATAGTAATGATCGCGTCATCTCTGTCTATTTCTTCGTCTGGACTTGGAACGCCGTCATTATTACTTGAGTCGTCATATGCAATGGCAAAGTTTTCGAAAGTCCCGAAGTTAGCAGCTGGAACTACTACTTCATAACTCAAAGATAAGAACTCGTCCTGGTTCGCAGATAGTCCTGTCCATCCAATAGTGTTTTCGCAATCTAGATCAGTTGTATAGCCAAGATCTTCGCAAGTATATAAGTTCACTTGTCCCCCGTCTGAAATATTTTGCACCCAAGCTGCCGAAACTCCAGGGTCTAGGCGGTCTGCAATAATTAAGTCTGGAAAGTCTCCTGTATCCGGGCTGAATGTTATGGAATACCTTACTGTAGCTTCAGCTGCATTCTGCGAAATAATTGCCGCTGTTTTCTCCATTCCTGGATTAGGTGCGTTCACGAAAACCGTTTCAGAGTCCCTATCTATTTCCTCATCGGGATCTGGGACACCATCGGTATTGGAATCTATATATGCAATCGCTAGATTGGTTGCTCCCGCGGAAATATTGGCAAACTCGCTTGGCGGGATTTGAACATCATATCTTAGTGTTTCAGTAGTTCTACTGGCCATGGAATCGATCTCCCATCTTAGTGATCCATCAGATACGGCTGCTGTTCCCAGAGTTGTGGAGATACTTCCCTCGGCGATCCAACTTGCATCTATTTCTTCTGAAATGTCGGTTACAATTATATTATTAGCAGTTTCTTGGCTATTGTTGCTTAGGTCTATCTGATAGCTAAAGAATCCATCGTTACTAGTTTGCGGAGTTACGTTCTTTGCTAAGTTTAAAGATACTGGTTCGTCTACTATTTGCGCACATTGACCAATTTTCCCAGTAGCAGTCATTTGGTCACGATCAATGCTGTCTACTTCTACACAGCACATCCAAATGTTCTCTCCAGTAACTGCAGGATCAGCATTGACTTCGTTTATATTCACGTAAGGTCCTAGATTGTATTGTTGGTAAGAATCTGCAGTGGTGGTACCTGCAATATTGGCTGGAACTTGATTCTTCCAAAATCTGATTACCCATGGACCAGGGTTTTGCCCAGCAAATTGACTACCTGGAGCAAAGACGCAATTTGGGATACCATTTTGGAAAATGGATCCTTCCCAGTCGACCAATTGAGTATTTGTAGTGTTAGTGTCGAAACCTGGGTATTCCCAGTATATAGATACTTGCTCAGAAGGCACTTCGTAGGTACAGCCATTATTTCGGCATTGCAGAGGTCCGCCCATTTCTGTACATTGTGGTGCCATACATCTGCCAACAGATTGATTACAGGCTGTAACATTATCGCAGTCTGCATCGCTAGAACAAGGGTTACCACATGCTGTCCGATCTCCTGGCTGGTAAGCAGCACTATCGCCTGGTGCTTGGTCTTGGGTTGGATCAGCCAGTTGTTGGCTTACGAACACTGCTACCCCTGCGAGGGCTATAGTTACGATAAGCAATACAACTGACAGATATTTCCTATTCATAAATTTAGTATAGGATATATTTATAGATGTGTATAATTAGTTAATGAATTCGACTCAAAGATACATACTTTATGCAGCAGTTGCATTCGTGTTCGCGGTGGCAGCGTATTATCTGCGCAATGTGCTAATAATGCTTATTATTGCCTATATTTTAGATGCTGGCTTAAGACCAACTGTAAATAGGTTACAGAGGCATGGAGTTCCGCGTTGGGCTAGTATACTGAGTATATACAGTCTAGTGATGATCCTCGTTGTCGTAGTTGCAGTACTAACTGCAAATGAATTTATTACTCAATCACAAAATCTAATAAGCACAACACCAGAAATTGTAAGAAATGCTTCGCAGTTTATCGAAGAGTATGTCCCTACTCTGGCTCAGATATTGCCTTTAGACACCTTTACGGAAGAAGCAGAGCAGTTTGCAGGGGAAACTGGCTCAAGTGGACCTCTCGAAGGATTGTTTAGTCGAGACAATGTGCTTGTGGTTTTAACCCAAGCGTACGGATTAGCTGGAGGTGCAATAGAGCTCAGCGTGCAAATTTTCGCTGTGATCATGATTTCGATCTATATGCTTCTGCGCGAACATAAATTCTACGAGAAGTGGATCGACTACATCCCAGCTAGGAGAAAGGAATCACTCAAAAAGACTTTACACAGGATAGATACCAGCCTCGGATCTTGGATCTTAGGGCAAATTGTTTTAATGGTAATTATTGGGATTGCAACCTATATTATTATTTCTGTTCCAGGTTTATTTTTCGATGGGTATAAGCTAGATCAGTATGCTTTGCCAATTGCCTTACTTGTAGGACTACTAGAGCTTATCCCTAATCTAGGGCCGTTTACAGCTACAGTTATTACCTCTGTTCTTGCAATAGGGACTTCTGGTATATTTGCGGTGCTTTATGTTGGTATAACATTTGTTGCTCTCCAGAGTGCGGAAGCGGTATTTATTGTTCCACAGGTAATGCGAAAGGCAGTCGGACTAGATCCCATAATTGTTATTTTAGCAATCATCGCTGGTTTCCAGATATATGGTATCCTTGGTGCGATACTAGTTATCCCATTTTTAGCTACGATCAAGATTATAATTGGAGAAATTATAAGGGAGTACTATCCAGAACTGGTAGATTTGTCATAGAATATTCGCTATGGAAATAATTCTTTACTTGATAATTATTCTTGCGGCATTCGCCGCGATGGGAAAAGTTGTAGACCTGCGTTTTATCTCTAGCCTAGACAACATTGCAGAAAAGCTTAAGCTTAGCCCGAGTATCTCTGGGGCTACACTAATGGCTTTTGGAACAAGTGCTCCAGAAATCTCTACTGCTACATTTGCGGTGTTTCTTGCAGGTTCTAGCCCAGCCACTGGGTTAGGAACTGTTGTTGGCTCTGCTCTATTCCAGATCTTAGTTGTGATTGGTTTTGCTGCATATATTCGCAAAACCAAGCTGAAATGGCAGGAAGTAATGCGTGAAGGTGTGTTTTATATGTTTACAATTATCTTATTGCTTCTGGTTTTGCGAGACAACGTTGTCGAATTCGAAGAGGCTTTAGCAATGGTCTCTACGTATTTTGTTTACTTATTCTTCTTATTGGGTTGGAATAAATATGTACCAGAAATAAACAAAAAAGATAAAGACTTCGACTACTCTGAAGCTATCGAGGAGGAGTCAAAAAAGCAAAGTAAATACAGAAACCATACTTTGTGGGATCCATTTTTAGACATATTCGATGCTCCATTCAATTTTTTAGTTAAGTTAATTCCGAACCCCGAGAAGAAAAAGCAGTGGACTGTTCCCGTATTCTTGTTCTCTTTAGCAATAATTGCTGCTCTTAGCTACGTTCTTGTTGCAAGTGCCGAGGCATTAGCGCTCGAGCTAGGAATTCCTGCTGCGATTATCGCTCTTACTATTCTTGCTGGGGGAACTTCGATTCCTGAGCTTATTTCTTCGGCTGTAGTAGCAAGACAGGGCCGCGGTGCAATGGCGATTAGTAACGCCTTAGGGAGCAATGTTTTCGACATACTAATGAGTCTTGGCTTACCTTTACTACTATTTACTGGGCTAAACGGCGATCTCACAGATGTTGGCGCAAATGATCTTAGAGGGTCTCTTTGGCTCTTACTTGGAACTATGTTTTTTGTTATTGGCTATCTTTATTTAAACAAATTCCGCCTAGACAAAAGATTTGGGGTGACATTGCTTGTGGTGTATATTTTGTATGTTGTCGCAGCTTATCTGGGAATGATCTAAATCTACAAAAAGTGTTGCAAATAATATTGCTAAAAGCTACAACAACCCAGTAATATACCAAGCCAGAATTACAAGTGGGCAGCACATAAATAGGAATCCACATCCTACAGAAATTGCAATAGTATAATCTCTCACAGGACTAGGTTAGCACATTTTAGTTTAATACTCTAACTGTATTACTGTAATTTCAGGTCTTGCCAATAGCCTTGTTCGAGCTCCTACTTCCCCTACCCCTCTTGTCACATATAACTTTTGTTCGCCTTCGGTATAAAGGCCACTAACATACTTGTCTCCTGCGTAAGTAGGGATTGGCATAATATTTCCAATAATGGGTAAGTTAACCTGGCCAGCGTGAGTGTGCCCGCTTAAGACCAAGTCTGCTCTATTTGCTACCTCGAGATCTACAAAATCTGGACTATGGGCGAGTAAAACTGTTGGATGCTGGCTATTCTGATTATCCAGTGCTGCAAAAGCCTCGCTGAAATACCCCCTGTTTCCCCAGTAGTCTTCCATCCCAGCTAAATACAACCCCTCTATAAAAAATCCTTCATTTCTTAAAACTCTTACCCCGAACGATTCAAGCTCATTAGCAATATAGTCTTCGAACTCCGATGTTTCTGCTTGTTCGAAATCAAGCCCTCCTAAATATTTAAGGTCGTAATCGTGGTTACCAAGTGTAGCGTATACTCCGTAGCGTGTGTTTAGCTGCGAGAGCGGTTCTGCGAGCCTAATGTTTTCTTTACGATCCAAGACAAAATCCCCAGGGATTACGACAATATCTGGCTTTTCAGCGTTTATCTCTCTTACCAAGTTTTCTAAGTAGTTGTCATTCTTGTATCTACCTAAGTGAAGATCGCTAATTAGAACGATATTCATTTTCCTTTGTGTTTCATTCTCTATACCTGATTTGCTTATACTTACCTCTACCTGATTCTTGTCTAACCAATATGGCTCTATAAAAGCCGAATAAGCGAGTAATAGTTGGCAGTTGAATATGATTATTGCGAAGAGAACAGCAATGGCTACCTGCCGCCATCCTCTCGGGGTGTATAGCAAATACACCGTAAAGGCGAGCTGAACAAATCCAGAAAAGATAAACAGTAACAAGATAAGCAGGTCAGTGTTTAATGGGTTACTAAAAAAATCTGCTAGCATTTTGTTCATCTTATTCTTTTTCTTTTGCCTTAAATTCCTGTTGGATGGTCTATAAAATTTGCTTGTAGCTCGGGGAAATGTTCGAGGGTAGCATTTGCTAACGCCTTTACACCGACTGTTTCGCTGGTGTGATGCCCAAGGAATAGTAGCGAGATACCCATGTCTTCTGCAGTTCTAGTAACTTCCTTTTCTTCGCCAGTGATAACCATATCTGCTCCCAAAGAAGCTGCTTCGTTAAACATACTAGAAGAAATTGCACCAGAAGAAATGGCCAGCCGTCTCACATTCTTCGCAAATGCAAAGAGCTTATTCTCAGTTCTAAAATATTCTCGGTAATTTTTACTCACTTCCTCAGCCTGGATAGCAGTTCCTAGCTCTGAAATAACTCCGATATCCTGCTCGCCAAATCTAGCTACAATCTCTCCTTCCCCTAAGATTTTTGCTAGCTGAGCGTTGTTCCCAACCAGGGTATGAAAGTCTAAGGGTAAATGCGCTGCATAGAGGCTAATCTTATTTTCAGATAAAAATTCAATTCTTTTCTTTGTTGATTCAATGTAAGAAGGGTTGGTGCCTTTCCAAAACATCCCATGATGAACAATAAGCAGATCTACTTGTTGCTCTGCTGCTTTTTCGAAAACTGTGAGACCAGCGTCTACTGCAACTCCAACTTTCTTGATTTCTTGTTCTAAGCCATTTGCACTAGCAGCTACTTGGAGTCCGTTCCAGCTTGCGTCTGTGAACGCACTAATTCTTAGATAAGAATCGAGATAATCTTTTATACTTTTTAGTTTTGCCATTGGCCATAATTATACTAAATTGAACTATGGAAAAACGATGCCCATTTTGTTCGCAAAGATTAAATCTTGTCTGGGT
>JBMCLZ010000035.1:0-7589 GCA_048615025.1 Candidatus Dojkabacteria bacterium
CAAGAGCAGGTAGATGAGGAAAGCGACTCAGAAGAAGGAAATGGCGAAGAAGCAAATGGCTCAGATGCAGACGAAAGTGAAGAACGTGATGAAGAAGACCAAGGTAGTGTAGAAGGAGAGGAAGATAGTGCTGCAGACACAGGAGAAGGCAACGTAAACGAAGATGCTCCAGGTGCTAGCACAGAAGCTGCAGCTACAGAAGGACTTGTAGCAGGAAGATTTGAGAGAACAGATGTAAGCTATAGTAGAGGAAACGATTATAGCTTTGGCGACATCTCTGGAAACACCTATACGATCAAGCGTGGTGATACCCTATGGCAGATCGCAGAAGGAAGATACGGATCAGGGCTAGCTTGGACAGAAATCAATGAGGCAAATGGTGGGTTCAAACTCCTACCTAATGGGACTCCAGTTTTCTTAAGAGTTGGAGAACAGATTACCCTTCCTGACTTAGAGTAGTAGAGTGTTGTTTAGCTCTAGCTTCTAAAATTTAAAAAAGAAGCTAGAGCTTCCTGCGGAGTTCTCCAACAGCAAGCCAGACTTTAGTTCTAATTGGCTGAAGTGGCTTGACTAACCTTCCAGAAAAAGTTTTCTGTATCGGGTTAAACCCAAGCTTAAACCTGCCGTAACCGTATTCTGGATGGTCCTTAGGCAGATTGGGGCGCTTAACACCCCACATGTCGAAAACTTTTCGTCCTTGCCTTTTTGCTTCGAGTATTGTTTCCCATTTAAGAAGATAACTCGCCTTTAGTTTGTTTACCTCTGGAGCCCTAGAGTTTGCTGTGTAGTAACTCCCAGCCCAATCGGCAGAGAATTGGCTATAATTTGCAGATACTATTTTTCCTTGGTATTCAGCAGTGGCAATACACACAGAATTCGTATTTTTATATAGTTTTAAAGCATCTAAAAAGAATTTTTTATTTGGGAGATCATAGCCTTTGTTCGAGGCATTGCTTGCTAGAATCTCGTAAAAATTAGTAAAGACCTTCTCTATGTCTTTACCCTCCTCAGGATAAAAAAATTTAATGTCTACGCCTTTTTTCTGTGCATATCGTATATTGTATCTTGTTTTTTTTTCTAGACCCAGACTCAATTCTTCCTCGCTTTTTTCGAGATCGATATACATTGGGTAACGAGGAAGTATAGACCATTCCTGCTGAAGGTATCCTTTTTCGAGAAGTAATTCATGTAAATCTGAGTTTGCTGTTGCTAGTGGTTCGATTACAACAGCAAAGATTCCTTCCTTGCGACAAAATTGTTCTATATTTTCTAATACATCGAGGCACATTTTCTTCCCCTCTTGGGAAAAGTTTATTTCTCCCCAACTTTTTGCTGCTGGTAAAGAGTGGTCGATCTTTATCTCTTCTTCTGAGAAAAGCGGTGCGTGCTGGATATAGAGGTATCTCCCAAATAGTTTAGAGTGGTTGATATAACCCTTTGCAGCTCCAAAATCTACTATCTCCCCCCATCCTTTTGCTTGGGAAGAGTTCATCCAGTTAGGCTCCTGAAAAATATCGCTGTAAAATGCTCGCATTAGCTAAAGTGCCTTTATATAATTGTATAGGTCGGAATTAATACGGTTAATTATCATTATTCTTACCTTTCTGTT
Source organism: Candidatus Dojkabacteria bacterium (assembly GCA_048615025.1). Taxonomy (GTDB): domain Bacteria; phylum Patescibacteriota; class Dojkabacteria; order CALFHW01; family CALFHW01; genus JBMCLZ01. The sequence continues at coordinate 1,610 of JBMCLZ010000035.1, forward strand.
CTTATGCTGTTCAAGATAGTTTTTTATTCGATTTTTCTGGCTGCTTGCATCTGGAATCACTTCAATATCTGCCTTATTGTTAAGTTCTTTCGCAAAGGTATTCTTTGTAACAATAACCAGATCTGCATGATTAGCAAGCATATCTCCTAGCTCCATATGAATCTGTTTACTTTTTGGACCAAGATCGTAAAGTCCTGTGAAGCAGATTATGTTAAGTGCATTTACAATTCTGTTTCTTTCTCTCAGTAATTTTATGTTTGCTTTCACAGAGTCAGGGTTCGAATTAAAACTATCGTCGATAAGCTCATGTCCAGATGGTGTTAGTGAGATATTTAGTGTCCTACTTTTTAATTTTAATTCTGAGAAGGTAGAGTGAATTTCGTCGTTAGTCATCCCTAGTTTCTTAGCTAGAACGATGGCAGCATGCAAATTCTCTGCGTTATGAGACCCAGGTATTGGCATTTCGCCAGATATTTTGGGTTTAGTAAGACTAAACTTTACTTTAGCTTCTCCCCAGCTACTTAATTCTTTTGCTACTATTCCGCTTCCATAGGCTATAGGTTCAAGCTTATAATCTTTTTTAAACCTATTTGCTAGTTTTAGGGAATTACTGTTTTTATTATTGTAAATAAGCATTTTATCTTCTGAACGGAATCCTTGTAGCATCTGGTAATTGCCTTCTAATGTGTTTTCGATCTTTCCACCAAACGTATTTAAGTGCTGTTCATTTATGGGTGTAAGAATAGCGATATCTATTGGGAAATACTTGGTCACTCTCCTTAATGTGCCTACAACGTATGCATCCATTTCGATTAATGCGATATCTATCTTGTTTCTTTCGCTCTCCGACATCGCTTCTAGGGTGCGGCTTAAGTAAGATGCAATCCCAATATCGGTGTTTATACTTCCTGGAGGATATACTACATTAAACTTATTGCTTAAAATGGTTGCTGCAAATTCTTTTGTAGTAGATTTCCCATAACTTCCTGTGATTCCTACTACCGTTAAGTTTGGGATAGAGTATAAGAGTTTACTAGCTTTGCTCATTTCCCTCCTATGACCTATGTATACTATGTGTCTGGCGAACTCATTAGCTATTATTACGTCTAGTAGCGAGAATATCGTGGCAGAGAGAATAATTACCAAAGCAATTTCAGGAAATAATAGGATAGGAATAAATAGAACAGAGATCGCTATTATTGCAATAAGAAATACTCTTAAAGTTGCCTTTGGCCGTTTAAACTTATGTTGAAGAAGTTTCAGTAATTGTGTAGATACAAAAAGAGCTAGAAGAAAAGCTTGTAGTTCAGGTAGATTTTCTATAGAGTCTGTACTTACCTGTTCTCTAACTTCTAATATTAGGGTAAAAATAAGAAGTAGCTCGTTCGTCTCGGATCGCCAGATAGATTTGTCTGCGACTATTCTTCCTAACCAGTAATCTTTTTCTTGCAATATTTTTAAACGTTCGGATAGCTTCAGCAGAAAGCCCAATAGTGCTAATCCTATTACTAGTACATACATACGTGATTTTAACAGTTATTTAGATTGTTTTCATGATTATCTCGTAAGCTATGTGAATGGAAGTCGAAGAGAAATTGACCAGGATTCTTCAAAAACATTGGGGGTTTCCATCCTTCCGTAGTGGTCAGTTAGAAATAATCGAAGCGATAGTATCTGGCAGAGACGTTCTAGCGATCCTAACAACTGGAGGCGGTAAGAGTATATGTTACCAAGTTGCTGGTCTTTATCTAGGGGGTACAACAATTGTGATCTCTCCTCTGATTGCATTAATGCAAGATCAAGTAGACTCACTAAAAAAGAAGGGAATTGCTGCAGAATTTCTTAATTCTTCACAAACAAAATCGAAAAGGAAGGTTGTTATCTCCAAGTTAGAAAAAATGGAATTAGACTTTTTCTATATTGCCCCAGAGACACTTGCAAATAAATCCCTAAAAAAAGTACTGAAAAACGTAGAAGTGAACTTGGTCGCAGTAGACGAAGCACATTGCATTTCAGTTTGGGGGCAAGACTTTAGACCTGCATATACACTAATAAGGGAAAATCTCGAGGAAATATTTTCTCAAGCTTCGCAATTCCCAATTCTTACAGCATTTACAGCAACCGCTACACCAAGAACTAGGCGCGATATATCGCGCCAGCTCGCTTTACGCAATCCAAGAAGGTTTCTTAACAGTTTTTATAAAGCTAATCTTACAATTAAAGTTAAAAAGAAACTAAGCGAAGAGAATTTACTAGAGTTGATTAGTACTCGGTTAAAGCTAGGCGCAGTCTTAATCTATGCTGCTTCTCAAAATAGATGCGAGAAACTATCTGGAGAGCTTGGTGCAGCTGGAGTAGAGAGTGCATATTACCACGGAGGCATGGATAAAACTGCGCGAAATAATGTACAGAATAGATATATAGACGGAGAAATAAACGTTATTGTCGCTACAAACGCTTTTGGTATGGGAGTAGACAAGGGCGATATCTACACCGTAATTCACGATGCAGTCCCAGATTCATTGGAGAATTATTTTCAGGAAGCTGGAAGAGCTGGAAGAGACGGTACGGACTCTCTGAGTGTAATAAACTTTGACTGGCGCGGGATCAATCTCCGCAAACAAATGAACGAAAACTCCTATCTGAGTCCTCAAATAGCCAATAACGTATATAATTATCTCCGCAAATTGCAAAAAGTAAAAATGGAATTCGAAATCGAGCAAGCGCTTCTAGACATAGAGAACATAAATCGTTCCCAGTTAGAACTAGCCTTAAGCGAATTTCATCATAAAAAGCTAGTATACTTTGATGTTAATCATCCTGAACAAACAAGATTACTAAAGAGTAATGTTTTGTTCCTATGCACGAAGATCAATTTCTCAAAAAACCTAAAGCTTTATCGGAAAGGAAAGTACAAGTTGTTCTCCATGGTAGATATGTGTGCCCAGAAGAAATGTCGCATGCAGTACATCTTAAATTATTTTGGTGAAGCCAGCGAAACATGTGGAAATTGCGATATTTGTGAGTTAGAATCTAGGAATGGCTCAGGGTTTAGAAAAGATAAAACTAATAATATGGGATTGGTACAATACCTTAAGTAAGACCCATCTTTATCAGGATCTGAAGTATTCTAGCCCTGCAGCTTACGAGCAGGTTCAAAAATTTTTCCAGGAAGGAGATAAAAGGCTCGCACTTTGGATGAGGGGAGAATTATCTTACAAACAAATCCATGCACATTTCTCCGGAATTACAGGATTAGATAGATCAGTTTTTGATAACTCTTTGTCTGCAATGTCTGGGAAGTACGATGTAGATGAGCGGATTTTACCCTATATCAGAAAAGTCAAGGGAATAGGGATTAAGCAGGTTATTGCAACAGACAATTTCGATATTTGGGATGAGTTTTTTTTGCCTCAATATTCGCAATACATTTCGGAGCTTTTTGATGGAAATTATAACTCTGCAAAGTTTAGGATAATGAAAGCAGACGAAGGGGGAAAGCTACTAAAAACGATAATGGAAGAGTTCAAAGTATTACCAACTCAGACTTTGTTAATCGACGACAACATTCAGGTAACAGAAATGTTTGAAGAATTAGGTGGTAATACAATTAGTCATGAAGGAATAGACGATCTTAAGCGTAAGTTGGCTCTGCTTATCTAATTGGTTTTTATTAGACCGATGCCTAGTAAGGTATTATTCCAGCAGGATTGATCCTGCACCTGTAGCAGCTATAGACATCATTTCCATTCGCAGCTAAGGAGAGATGGAGGTGTGGCCCGAAGCATAATCCGGTACAGCCAGATTGCATGATTCTTTGACCAGCTACTACTGATTGCCCTGCACTAACTGCAAATACTCCGTTACCATGTCCGTACAAGGTGGAAAGGCCGCCACTGTGTCGAATAACAACGCAATATCCCAAAGAGAAACACCAGTTTGCCCTCACTACTGTGCCACTTCCTGCTGCTACGATCCAAGACCCAGAATTAGTTCCTAGGTCTACCCCTGTGTGTCCAAAAGAATACCCTCTACTATAAGAGTAAGATGTTTGCTGCATAGGATTAACAAAAGTTCCAGAAGGCACCGATGCAGAAGGAGCTGGCTGGTTTACGACTGTCCTCCCAGGAGTTCTAGCAACCACTGGGGCTGGAGGGGTTTCTATTTCTGCTTCTGGTATGAAGACTATTCTTCCCGTAATCGGTCTACCCTCGCCGTCTATGTTGTCTGCGTTAAGTTCTAGGAAAGTGAATCTGTCTGCTTCTTTATCGTTTAGTTTTACATCTCCAAGGATTTCATCTACACTGTCTCCTTCTTCGACTTCGTACAATACTCCGTTCATTTTTGGAACCCTAATCTTTGCACCTACTTTAAGAGTGTCTCGCCCTGCGGGTATATCGTTAGCCCACCTTATAGTATCTACATTTATGCCATTGTCGTTGGCGATTTTTTCTAAGCTATCTCCTTGCTTGACTGTGTACTCAGTGTAAACCGAATCAGTTTCTTCTCCTAATGCTTGTAATGGCGTGAGGGATCCTTGTTGGGCAACAAGGTCTACATCTAAAGATGTCCTTGCTGCAACGCTTATGTTTTCTAGTTGCTCTGCTTCTGTATTGATAATCCTAGCTCCAACACCCGAATAGAGTGCAGATAGTGTGATAAAAATAACCATAAGATGGAAAGCTTGTCTATAAAAAGATGTTCGCCCCCAATACATATTGCGAACAACCATATTTTTCAGTTCCTCAGTTAGAACACCACTAAACCGAAAAGAAAGAATACCAATTATTCTAATTTGTCTAATACGAATTTGTAAGTATTTGCGAATTACAAACCAAAAACTGTTCTCGCGTCCAATGCGCATGGGTTTGTACACACCCGCAGCTTGCATATTTCGCGCTTGTTCTCCCTCCTTTGTATTGCGAAAGTGGAATTCCATTATTCTAATCTACATTTTACCAGATGGTTAGCTCAATCTGTTGCCTGCAGCGTCTTGGACAATGATCTCATTGTATTTGTCTAGTGAGCTAATAGTAGCTATGATTGATTCTACAAAATTGCTGATATCAGAGCCAGTATTAGCTTTACACATAGTAATTATAAAATCTCCTGCGGAAACTTCATATGTAAATGTACCTGATGTAGTTTCGCACTGAGAACTTCCAGAGAATGTCCATGTATTTAAAAAACCTTCGGCTTGTTCAGTTCTACTCGGTCCTTCCAGCACCTGAATAATCATAAAGGTTTCCAAATTAGTTCCAGTTGTGTCGGATGGGGCCTCTCTCGTGAGAGCTGCAAGAGATCCGTCATTTCTTTTAAAGTAGATATTTACTACAGATGCGTCTTGTGGTTGCGTAAGTTCCGTTGATTGCGCATTGTCAGGTTGGCCAGAAGTTGGTGGCGTGTCTGATTCCAATGGCTCCTCTAGAGGCTCGGGGGAAGTCTCTTCATTAGTTTCTGTGTCTGTATCTGTATTTAAATTCGAATCTTCAGCTGGGTTTTCGTCTTCAATTTGCTCTTGGTTCGATCCAGTATCTTCTTCAGATTCTTCTGAATCACTTCCAGAAAGGACCAAATACAAACCTGCAGCTACAAGCAGTACAATCAGCAAACCCCCTACAAGTAAAATAACTTTTGGCGAAGATCCTTCTTCTGTTTCTTTTACAAATATTTTTTCATCCATATATGTTATTATTTCTCAAATTTTAATTGATTGCAACATTTTATGAACACAAGTGGAAACCCATATAAAGTCAATAATCCATTATTTTCCCTTCCTGTAGGTAAAAATGTCCCCAAAGAGATAAATATGCTTGTTGAAATTCCAAAAGGAAGTATCAATAAGTACGAATACGACGTCGACACCGGACTTCTGAAGCTAGATAGAGTTCTTTTCGAGCAGATCCCGTATCCTATAGAATATGGGCTTATCTCCCAGACATGGGACGAAGACGAAGACATGTTAGACGTAATGAGCCTT
>JBMCLZ010000036.1:0-7427 GCA_048615025.1 Candidatus Dojkabacteria bacterium
GTGCTCTGGGACGATCGCGAAGATGTTTCTGCTGGCATTAAGTTCGCCGACGCGGACCTAATTGGAATCCCAACGAGAATGGTGCTCTCTAGGCGTAGTCTAAAGAATGGCGGTGTAGAGGTCTCTATGCGCAAAACCGGCGAAAGCAGAATTGAAAAGTTGTAGGGCAGGAGGTTCGATTAGTTGGGCTCATCCACCCCGTACTGTCCGGTGCCATGGGTGCCGGACTCTTCTGTCTGTCTTAAAATCTGCTCTTCGTTCTCTAGGTCTGTTTCCATCCTAAGCCTTTGGAATTCAAGAGCTTCGTCGCTGTAGACCCAAACTTCATCAACTTCTACTTCTTTGTCTGGGAACTCAGTTTGAAACTCTTCTTCTAATGCTTCGGCCTGTTCTTCAGTAAGATTTTCTGGCACAGAGATTCTTACACTTTCCTCGTTCTTTACTACTGTGGGAGGTATTTCTGGAGGCTCAGCTCCTTCTAAGTTATTGTCTGTAGAAAAGACTAAGTATCCGATCAGAAACATCGAGGCTAGCAGGACTAGCAGTAATTGGTATTTGTATTTTGTTATAAAGCTAAAATATTCCATCGTATCTGTTGTATAAGCTACCTCCCGGAACTACCTGTTCGCATGCTCTTCTATAATTCGCCTGTTCGCACGACCCAAAATACCTCGATGCTGCTCTTCTACCTTTCTCGGCAGTCCAAGGCCCAGCCCCACCATCACTGCTAAGTTTTTGTGCAGCAGCGCAGATACCTACTCCTACATACGAGGGATTTAGGTTATCGCCTGGCTGATAGTTGAATCCTAATGAGTTGGCACACTCTAGGATATCTAAATACCTTCGTGAGGTGCTGTTTCCAGGGAATCTATTCCCCATAGCAATCGGAGTAAACTGACCAGGGCCAATTGCTCCACACCTGTTTGGCTTAGGGTGAATTATTTGATCTACGTTGCCATTATATGAATCTGGACGCTCTAAGTCTGCATTAGGGGCATTTGCGCCAAAATTCTCTACATGGACATGGGCTGCCAGTGCAGCTGGGGGCATACCGAAGAAATCCGCAGCAATTTCGATTACACCATATATTCCCTGTTTGCTTGCAGGATACAAGTCGCTAACAGTGTAAGAGCCTTCTAACCCATCCCTTTCAGCTGTTGTTAGTGCCAAGTTGTAAATATCGATAATATTTTGATCTATGTTTTTCCTTTGCTCTTCATCCACACTTGGGCTATTAGGGTTGCAGTTATTTACGATTGTGTTTACATCATTTAGGGTATAGTAGTTATCAATCGCTCCATTTGGATTTATTTGGGTGTTAGGTTGTTCTGCAGGTATGCATGCTGTCGACACTTCAATATTGCTGTTATTGCTGCTACTACTGTTTCTAGTTGGATTAGCAAAAGGGCAGTTATCTCCATTGAACAAACAGCTCGGATCACAATAACTTGCATCACACCCTCGCTGGCGACCACTATAAGTACTGCTCGCAGGGTTTTTGTTCAGTCTAATCTCGAAGTGAAGGTGCGCTCCACAGCTCCAGCCTTCATCGCCAGATAACCCAATTTGTTCACCTTGCCTAACCGTAACTGCACTAGCATCATCGCTGCAGCCCTCTCTGAGCCTTTCTGGAATAGAGCTCATGTGGGCATATACAGAATAAATTCTTCTGCCATCTTCTAGGGTGTGTTCGAGCATAACGCCGCGACCAAAACCTCCTGGTGAAACTCGTCTTGTTTCGCCTCTACATTCGAAAATCGTTGGACTATTCCACATACTAAGTCTGTTTGCGCTGGCGTTGTCTACCTCCCCTGCAAACAGGCATCTGCCGTCTGCGATTGCAAACAATTCCGTGCCTACAGGGATCCCAATATCTACTGCTGGGTGCGAAGAGTTTATCCCTTGCGTTGTCCAATTAGATCTTGTGGGTGGTACAAATTTCTGGCTTTCTGTGTCCTCTGTACTAGAAAACGTTTCATCTGCAGTGTCAGTCTCTTTTTCAGTGCAAACTGGCAGTTCTGCAAATTCTGGTAACACTGCATCTAGATTGTCTTCTCGCTCTTCGTCTGGTACACGGCAGTATAGATCAGGCAGAGCAGCTTGGGTGCAAAGGTAGTCTTGCAGAGGATCTTCGTCTAGGCTAGTCCCTCTACAGTCTGTGCGGGCTATTATCTCTGCTAGATCTTTAGCTTCACGATTGTTCGCATATTCTCCATCTTCTGCTTCGAATGCCCTTTGCAACTCTTCCAATTCGCTACATTCAAACAAAGTGTACTCCAGCTCAAGTAAATTCTTAAGTGTTTCAAGAGGCTCAGCAGGTGGAATGTCAGCGCTTGTCGAACCATTAATTGCATCTAGATCTGGCTCTTCTGAAAGCAAATTCCTACGAACGCTTTGGAATATTTGGTACCAGTTGCTTCTGGTGTAATCATCTACTCCAAACTTGTTGGAAATGAGAATTGTAGAGAGCCTTTTTTGCATTTCGCGCAACTGACCCATCCACGGGAAGTATACAGACTGCCTCGCGATTGCAGTACGTTCCAGCTCTTCTGCTTGCTCCTCCGTTAAGGTTTGTAGTGGTGAAAAAACTTCTGCCTGTTCGATTTGCTCTTCGTTAAGCTCGTACTGTCTAATTTCGTATTCGAACTCTATTCCTGCATTATTTTTATGGATGATCTTATCGTAGCTACCATCTGGGTTGCGAAAGTTTGCAAGTTGCCCCACCTGGATGTTTTCTTCTTTGTATAACTCCGCTAATGCTTGCAGCGCTCCTGGTATTACAGCCTGTTCGATTTGCTCTAGCTCCAACTGCCTGGCATCTTCTGCAGATACCACAATTTCCCCAGAAGAAAAATTATCTTGCTCTATAAGAGTCGTGATCGGGTATTCGAGGTTAGTGCAAAGTTCGTCTCTTGGAATGGAGTAGTGTTCCGGTCCAGAACTTGATCCTGCCGTCTCTTCAGCTTCCGGCTCGCTGCGAAATATTCTACTGACACGCTGGAACAGTCCAGACAATATTCCCGACCCTTGGTCCTCTTTGTCTCCGCTCTCAGGATTCTCCTCGTTATCTTGCCCGTTGTTGTTAGCATTTTCTTCTTCAGTTCTGCTCGGGAACTGCTGCCCGCCAAACATCTCTGCTATATCAGAAATAGTAATTCCAGTGTCTATCCCGTAGTTCCTCTTATTATTTATCCCACAAGCAATACCACGTCCTGGGATTGGTATTCTTAGCGGATTTTCCTCTTCGCTCAGCTCGCCAAGGTGAATGTATAAGAGAGGATTAGTTGTAAAATCCCCACTTAATTCTCTTAGATCAGCGACACAAAGCGGTGTGTACGGGCTGGCTTCGGTTCCACTTTCATTTAGAAGGTTTAAGAATTCGAAGCCAGCAAGATCATAACTTACAGTTGTAATAATCTCTTCATCGCTGTTATTAGCTAGTTTCAACTCGCCGCTAGTTTCGCTTTCCCCAAGCTCACAAGCAGCTAGTCCAAAGTCCTGAGCGAGCCTAAACTCTAGCTCCGAGATTTCTTGTTCCCCCTCTGGCTGCTCTTCCTCTCCCTCTTCTTCTTCCTCTTGTCCCACTCCCTCTTGTCTCACTCCACCTTGGCTCTGCAGCTCAGGATTAGCCTGAGCTAAGCTATCAGAACCTGCGCCTGTGGCTGATGCTAAAGTAAGCTGCCGTCTGTTGTTTGCCGACGAGCTATTGCTAGTTTCTGCAGAAGGATCATATCCAAAAAAGACTAAATAAAGCATCGAAAGGGCCAGACAACTAAAGAGCAGTAAGTACCAAAACGATTGTTGTTGAACACGCAGATTTGTCATAGACTACAGTATAATCTAGCAAATTTGGCTATGAATAACGACTTAACACAAGAAATGGCTGAGGGGTCCAGGAAGTTTGTTTGGGACAAAAATCATCTCCTACAGACATTGCACTCTGGAAAAAATCCAATAATAAAGGATTTGAATGTGATTAATGCACTTAGGGAGGTCGACCGTGAAGATTTTGTAATTAATCCTCAGCGGTTTTCAGAAGAAATACATGCGGATAAAGACATCCCCATAGACTTTGGACAGTTTCAGGAAAGCCCTGTTTTGATTGCACAGAAATTACAGACACTGGCGATTCGTGCTGGAGCAAAGGTGTTAGAAATTGGGGCTGGTACTGGTTATGTAACTGCGATAATTGCGGTTATAGTGGGCGACTCAGGGAAATTGTACGCTCTTGAGAGGAATCAGCAGTTGGTAGAGCAGGCTCGTTACAATTTGGGCAAGAGAAAGTATAAAACCATAGCGGCAAGAGTAGAGCTTATGTTTCGTGATGGCTCTAAAGGCTTGATCTCTAAATCTCCATATGATGCGATCTATGTGGCGGCTGCTTATGAGCAGCCGCCCAAAGAATTACTAGAACAGCTAAAGCTTGGTGGGAGAATGATCCTTCCTCTTATTAATGGGGATCTGAAGCTTTATGTTAGAACCGATGAAAACCAAATAGAAGAATCACTGATTTCTGCAAAAAACTATAAGCAGGTACTAGCTGGGGTAGAATAGAGGGTATGAAGATCTTACAGCTTACAACATTTTTCTACCCTGTGGTTGGAGGGGTAGAGACACAGGTCGCGGATCTCTCGCAGCAGCTCTCGCAAGCTGGGTATCAGGTTTCTATACTCACCACGACTGCAACACATAATGATAACTCCCTGCAAGCAGGTTCAGAGGTTATTTTTGGTCTGGAAAACATAAGTTTGCATAGGGTTAAAAGCTGGCTTAGTTTTACAAGGTATCATCGCTTTGCCCCTGGTGTGCTTGGTTATCTTCTTAAGAAAGATTTTGATATTGTACATGTTCATGGTATTCGCAAACCTGAAGCTTATTTGGCATTATTTGCCGCCAAACTGAAGCGTAAAAGAATTGTTGTTTCTACTCACAACCCATTCACTACTGTCGAGCGCTCACTTATGCATAAGATTTTTATCTTTCTACACGATGCCTTGGTTGGCTTTTGGTTGATGCGCTTTTTCGATCACTATTTTCTTTTAAGTAGCTCTGAAATTGCGCATCTCAAAAAGTTTGGAATTAGCGAAGGGAAGATGAGTGTTGTTGGTAATGCTGTTTCACAAGAGTTCTTTCAAGATGGCATTGTGAACTCCGAGGGCAGCCTGACTTGTCTTTCTGTGGGGAGGTTGCATAAGAATAAGGGACTTGCGAATCTGGAATTAGCAGTTGCGCAGAATCCTGAGGTTAAATTTCAGATAATTGGTGGTGACGATGGGGAACTTTCTTCTCTGAGAAAAATCTTCCAAGGACGAAATAATGTAGACCTCCCAGGAGTGTTTTATAGTCGCACAAAATTATTGGATTTATATAAAAATGCAGATATTTTTCTTCTGCCAAGCTTACATGAGCCTTTTGGAATCGTACTTTTAGAAGCTATGGCTAGTAGCTGCGCTGTTATCGCGACAAACCAGGGAGGGCCAGTAGATATTCTAGCTGGCGGGGAATACGGTCTTTTGCTGGATCCTAGAGATCAGCAGGCATGGGCAGATTCAATTTCTTCTCTTAAAAATGATGAAAAAAAACTTAGAAATCTTCAGGAGAAGGCAAGGCAAAGAGCAATAGACTACACTTGGGAGAAAATTTTGCCTATCTATAGCAATGTTTTCACTAATACCTACGAGTGATTGCGCTAGAACTTGCAATTATTTGTTATAATCTTTCCTAGCTAACCGGCATTTTTGCTCAGGGGCGTGGGCCTCATCGTCTAACGGTTAGGACACCGGGTTTTCATCCCGGCAATCGGGGTTCGATTCCCCGTGAGGTCAATCGAGCACTATTACTTTAGTATATAGTGATCGATTGAGTCTCAAGAAAGTAACCTGCAATCCACAGACATCCTGTCGAACAACATACGTTCATTGCAGGTTCGACCATGGATAAAGTTTTCGAATTTATGAGAAAATACTGTACCTAGATCCTTGTAAAGGATTCTCGGTAGGTAGAGGGACAGGACAAACTGTATCAACTTCCTCACCAGGTTATAGTATAATTATATATGTCTGAAATAGAGGATACAAAAAAACGTTATGGGATCAATTACGTTGGTAATCTTTTGGATTTGCCTAATCCACAATCTCGGCTGAAAGAGCTCAGAGCTCGAAGAAGTTTCTTATGTGATCGTCTAAATGAGATCTCCCCCCCTATTTCTTTTATAACAACTGGCAGTGTAGAGTATGGTGTTAACGGTCGTGATTTTGGAAATGTTGATGACATTGATAGCTTACTGGTTGTCCCAGAGGGTTTGTTATACAATGAATTAATATCAATTTTTTATGAACCAAGTCTAAAATTATCACTCACAGATATTCCAGACTCTAACCACTATTCGTCCATTCATGCTGACACACCAGACACTCCTAGCATTGTTAGGATTAGTGCTAAGAGTTTTGGGGTTCCAGTAAATATGCATGTGATTTCACAACCAGTAATGGCGAGGGCAATAGTTAACCCTGGCTCCAGCGTTAATACATTGTTACCCAACAATGGAAAGTACTATAAGCCTCAACTAGAGGCAGATATTGGCTTTGGTAGGGCTGCGTCCTTCCAATATGAAATAACCCCATATGATTCAAATCAAAGAATACTTTTAAAAGAGTATATATTTCGACACTCAAAAGATTCAGCTAGATACACTTTAGGAGTTGTAGGCTGTAAACTTATCGTTGGGAATCCTATTTATGAATCAAATGGTATGCAAGTTTCAAGAAACCTAGAGATTCTGAGACGCCAATTCATGGAATTTGCTTCAAGGCAATCTCCTTCTGCAACAGATGAAGATATTATATCATCAGTAGTTAGGTCAAAAAGATTCAGTGACAAATTTAAAGAAGAATTTAGGGTCAATGTTCTAGATAGATATCGAGATTAACGGTGTAAACATTTCATCATCAGTAAGCCCACCATGATGCCCTTTTTTATCTAGTGAAAACTTGTCATCATTTATAAAAATTGAGTGACCTCTTTTAGGAAGCACAGCTATATCTGGAAATCTTTTTCTAAAAATATCGGAATCGATGATAATTTTATTATTTACTAATTCCTCATAATTCAATACCAAGTATTTGCTCCCTAATGCTCTCTGGAATATGTTTTGTATATGCAGAATATCTTTATTATCTCTAACTTTAAAAAAATAATCTCTTGGAGATCCAATGGGATAAGCAATCTGTCCAGTTGCTAATTCATATGAATATTTATTCAATTCTGGCAATTTCTCATTTAAATAGATATTTGTTTTGTTGTCTACTTTGACTTGCCCATGATCAGCACAAATTAGTATTAAAGTATTGTCATAGCTATTGTCTTTGAAAATTATATTCTCAAGATTAAATGCTATATTTTCCATCTCTCTGGTGAGATGGATACTA
>JBMCLZ010000037.1:0-7418 GCA_048615025.1 Candidatus Dojkabacteria bacterium
CGCTCTTCGTCAACCTCTGTTGCATTACTCAAAGCCCTAGAGTGCGGGAAAATCCCCTCTTCAAGCCCGATAATAAACACATGTTCGTACTCAAGCCCCTTGGCTCCGTGTGCAGTCATTAGAGTAACTGCACTGCGTTTCCCCGTGCTCTCGTCCCCTTCACCTCTGCTTACAGTGCTTGGATTGTCTTTCTCGGTACTTGCCTCTACCAGAGCCACTTCTTCTAAGAAAGCCTGCAAAGACTCAGCTGGCTCTAGCTGTTGATACTTAGTTGCCACTGTAATCAACTCCTGGATGTTTTCGATGCGCATCTTTCCTTGCTCTGTGCCATCATTCAACATGTCGATATAGCCAGATTTCTCTGCAATAGAATGGATTAAATCAACCACATTCTTAGACTCTTGCTCTGTTCTAAGAAGTCGGATAAGCTTTGCGAACTGCTGTATCCCACTCTTCTCCTCGAGTCCTTGTTCTGCGATGTAGTCTAAAGGCGAGATCCCAAGGCTAGCAGCCTTTTCCCACAAGCTGCTAATCGTCTTTGCCCCAATCTTGCGCGATGGGACGTTTATCACTCTCAGGAGCGAGAGCTCGTCTGCGGGGTTGTGGATAATGCGTAAGTAGGCCAACATATCCTTAACTTCTTTTCTTTCATAGAATTTGATCCCTCCCACAATCCTGTATGCGATACCCGTCTTCATAAATGCCTCCTCAAGCGCACGCGACTGGGCGTTAATTCTATAAAGCACGACGATTTCTTCTGGGTCTATACCCCGATCAGTAAGATTATCTACCATCTCTGCTACCCAAAAGCTCTCGTCTTTTTCGTCCAACGCCTCGTAAAGCGTAATATTTTCTCCATCTCCATTTTCAGTCCACAGCTGCTTCGATTTCCGCCCCGAAACCCCTTTTACAACCTCGTTTCCTGCCTGCAAAATCTTCTTTGTGCTGCGATAGTTCTGCTCGAGCTTAATCACTTGTGCACCTGAGAAGTCATGCTCAAACTCTAAGATATTGCGCACATTTGCCCCGCGCCAGCCATAAATGCTCTGGTCGTCATCACCTACAACGCAAATATTATTCTGAGGTTCTGCCAAAAGCTTTACCATTCTGTACTGCACATGGTTCGTATCTTGGTACTCGTCTACCATTACATGACTAAAATTCTGCTGATACTTCTCTCTAACTTGGGGATGATTCTCCAATAACTCGACTGTCAAAACCAGCAAATCATCGAAATCCAGCGCGGTATTTGCCCTTAGCCCTTTCTGGTAAGCCTCGTAGATCTCGGCAACCAGCTCTTGGAAATAGCCATCAGCTTCTCTACTAAATTCTTTTGGTTTGATTAACTCACTTTTTGCGTTCGAAATCGTACCTAAAATCGCTCTCGGATTATGATCTGTAAGGGAGATATTGCGCTCCTTCATGATCTGCTTTACTAGCGCAAGCTGGTCGTCTCCGTCATAAATTGTAAAATTCGAATTGATTCCAAGATGTTCTATGTCTCGTCTTAAGATCTTGACTGCAATCGAATGGAAGGTCCCCGCCCAAGGGATGTACTTGCCAACTGCGATTCGTTTGGCCACTCTTTCTTTTATTTCCCCTGCTGCCTTATTTGTAAAAGTGACTAGCAAAATCTCTTCTGGTCTGGTGATCCCAGCCTCCAGCATCCGCGCCAACCGCTCGGTTAGCACTCTAGTCTTACCAGACCCGGCCCCTGCAATAATTAGCAGCGGCCCTTCGAAAATACTTGCTGCCTTCTCCTGCTGTTCGTTAAGTTGCATAGGAGTATTCTAACAGCAATTTTCTCTACCTCTCTCTGAGGCGAAAGCTAATCGACACCTTGTCTCCTTCCGAAACACTTTCTGCTTGGCGGACTTTTTTAGACAGCGCGATAAACAGAGTTCCGTCTCCCTTGGGTAAAAGGGAACTATCCCAACTAGTATCTCCTAGAGTAAAGCTAGCAGCCACAAGCCCACGCTCGGCAAAGGGCGCAAACTGTTTTGTGTATTTCTTGGGAAGGCCCAGATAATACCAGCCTCCTGCCATCTCCTCAGTAGTTGGGAAGACCTCCACTTCGCCCGAAATTTTGTATTCTTCTTCTGGTAGCGTTCCTAAATTCATTTATGCTACATTAGCATGCAATGGAGCAAAGCTCGCAAAAAAATGGCGTCGGTAATATAATCATCGCTGTAGCAGTAATTATTATATTTATTCTAGGTATGATTTTCTTATTCAAATCACCGAGTGATTCTAGTGACTCTGTTGATTCGAGTACTATCAGCGCTGGCAGTTTGCAGACGGTTGATGTCTCACAATTCGCTGGTGAGCTTGATGATCCAGATACTGTAATTCTAGATGTGCGTACGCCCCAAGAGTATTCCAGTGGCAGGATTAAGGGTTCGCAAAACATAGATTTCTACGCTACAGACTTTACTGAACGTTTGGCGGAATTAGATAAGTCAAAAAATTACAAGGTTTATTGCAACTCTGGTAATAGGTCCAGAACAGCTATGGGCATAATGCAAGATCTAGGCTTCGAAAACGTAAGCGAGCTTGCAGGCGGAATCCAAGCATGGGTAGGTGCTGGGCTTGAGACTTGTGTTGAGTGTTAATTTTCCCGAAAAATAATGAATAGATAGCTAAAGATGTCGTCTGCTGCTGAAAGCTGCTCTCCAGTTCTTCCATCTTTTCTGAGATCATTTAGAAAGTCTGCAATTCCCTCGATAAACTGTTGTGGGTAGAATTCTGCGTCTCTAAACTCTTGCATTCTGTGCGTCAACATCGTGGCAATATTATTAAACAGTTCTTCGTAAGTAGCTCCCTGTAGGTACTGATAAAACCCATCGGTAGTGTTTAAAACAATTGCATATCTACCTGCAACCTCATTAAGATTAAATCTATAGAAATTTGGATTAGCACAATGTAGCCGACCATCGCCATCGTGTCCTAGATACTTACTTATTCTTGGATCTGATGGTGAATCACTATCTGGGGCTGAATTGAATTCAAGTCCATTCTCTCCAACCACTAACACACATGAATCTCCCATTGTTGCTACGTATACTTCTCCATCGGGATGTATGTGGCTTAGAGAAATTGTTGTAAGCTTTTCTTTTGGTAACTTTAAGGCAGCGCTATAAATATTATTGTCGCCAACTATACGTTGGAATTTGTTGAATCTGTGCTCCGGATTTTCAATTCTATCGAGTTCTTCTAATCCGAATGCTAGTTCCTTTGCCACTGTGGTCGCTTCTTCTGCTGTGGTTTGTGTGCTGCTGACCCCATCGCAGGTTACTAAGATTCTAGCTCCTCCTTCCGTTCTTTCACAAAATCCACCATCTCCTGGAATATGTCCGACGCTTTCCGCACTAATTTGTATAGTGGATTGTTTTGGGTCATTAGGCAGCACATCTATGTTGACCGTTCCTCTACTCTCAACGCTAACCATAGCCAGAATTATATCGTGATTCTATCTGAAATTAAATGGGTAGGGGATGACTGGTCGCAACTCTCCCAGATCTTGCTAGAATGGGTATATGTTAATAGGTGCTGGAGAGGTAAGAAAAATCGCTCTGATTGCCTTGCTGGCTGTGGGGTGGTTGTTGTTTGGTGCTGGGCAGGTGGAGGCTTTAGTAGATGTAGAGGTAGACCGCGTTTATACCCTTTCTGAGCAAGGAGTAATGAGTGTTTCAGAGACTGAGACAATTACTAATACTTTCGACAATCAGTTTATTCCAGCAGGATCTGAGCGCAAACACTACTTTGTAATTTCTGCACAAGAACCAGAACAAAGGGAACAAGTTGCAGAGGCAATTTACGATACTCTCCGGGTAAGCATACAATCAAACCCAGTTTCTTTTACTAGATTCCAAGAAGGAAATCTTTACGGGGCGAGCTATAAGACAACCTCACAGCTGAACCCAAAGGAAATTCAGCGAGTGCAGATTCGTTATGTACATCCAGAACTGGGCGAGCGCGTTGGTGGGCTTTTGGACGCATACATCCCAGCTTTCTCTGAGGATTTCGAATTCGAGCAGGGGAACACAAAATATACCTATCGAACTAGGCTAAGGATTCCAAGCAGTGCGGGCACGGAGAACATTGTCTCGGTCGAGCCCAATAGCAACTTTAGTGAGGGCAACTTCGATGTATATGTTTTCGATCAGAACAAGCTACTTGGCAAATTTGTCTGGGTGCAGCGCGGCGATTCACAAGTATATAAGTTTTCCTTAGTGCAGCCATTGTTGCCTACTGCCGAGCGTGCGAGTGGTGATATCAATCGCTACAAGATTATAATTCCGCGTGACATGGTCGAAGAGCGCATCGAGCAGCGCATATATCTTACAGAAATTAGTCCAGAGCCGATAGGGATAAATGTAGATGCAGACGGTAATCTTATTGGTGTGTTTCAGGTAGACGCAAATGAAGAGACCGATGTGCGGATCGAGGGGTATGCGCTTTTGCAAAATCGTGGTGCTGAGCGCCGTTTGAGTGAAGTGGCTGGTAGTTTAGAAGCTCTAGATGAGGTTGATGGATCTTCTGCAGATGTTTACCTCAGCGAGTCAGAGTTTTGGGAAGTAGGCAATTCCGCGATTCAGGAGGCAGCACTGGAAAAAGGCGGAGAAACGACAGATGTGTATGAACTTGCATCGAACATTTACGAACAGGTAGTTGCAGAAATAGACTACTCTGAAGTTAAGCGCTTCGGAATAAACGAAAGCCAGGGAGCTTTGCGAACTCTAGAGGGAGGGGCAGCCGTTTGTATGGAATATTCCGATCTCTACTTGTCCTTGCTGCGCGCGCGGGGTGTGCCTACTCGTGCGGCTTTTGGTTACGGCTACGATTCGCGTCTTGCAGGTAATGCGCAGGAGCCACATCAGTGGGTTCAGGTCTACCTACCTGGAACTAACTCTTGGATCACGGTCGACGTAACTTGGGGTGAAACTGGGGCAAATGTAATTGGCGGAGATCTAAATCACTTCTTTACCCATGTAGCAAGCAGCGATCCAAATACGCCTTCTGTACTCTCTCGCCTTTCGCTCTCTGGCGGTGGAGAGTTACTCTCCCCTGAATTCGAGGTCGAAGTGGTTGAATCAATCCCAGAAAATGTGGAGCAAGAGGCTCTAACCCAAGAAGAGCTATTGGAGAAGTACCCAGAGGTGGAGGCAAATTCGCAAGACTATTACCTCGAGACCTTGCGCAGTAAATATCTCGCTTCTTGGGAGAATCTTGCTGGTGGCAGGACAAATGAGATCGATACCCAAGGGTGGCTGCTTATGGTCTCCTCTATTTTGCTTGGGGTGGTTGCGCTTCTTGTCTTTGTGAACCTGGCTATTCTATTGCGGAGGGTGTTAGTTAAAAAAAAGAATCAAATAACATGAGGAAAAAATACGTTATCTTAGTAATTTTGGTTATCTCATTTTCTATATTCTTTCTTGTTTTGCAAAACGATGAGTCAGGGGAAGAATCCAGCACAGGCACTATTGCAACTGGCACGTACTATGCTAATGAGACCTTGGGCGAGTATCAACAACTGGTGGAGAAACCTGATCTACTTCCCTTGCCCTCAGATGGGTTGGCATTGGAAAATGAATCGATTTCTGAATCCCTTGCTAGTTTCTTGATTCGCAACAGCAGCTCAGGGGTTATCAATGGGACGTATACCTTTTTTGTCGAAAGAGACGGTGAGTGGTATCACCTCCATTCCCAGCCTGTTGCGGGTAGTTGTGGCGGAGATGTCCTACTTGAAACAGAGCCAATAATTATCGAAGATGGGGAGTCTTTTGAGGCTAGTATTGAAAGCAATTACTCATACTGCGACTACCTCGATCAGAGTGTAGTAGATCTAGAAGGTAAGAATTTAAGGTTGATTTTGACTGGTGTAGATGGCACGCTCTATTTCCACGATTTTAGCTTCTAGCTAGAGGCTACCAAGCGTCTGTTATTCATGTTTATTTTTTAGACACAACACTTAATAAAACAGCCCTTGTAGTAAAGTGGGAAAAAATTCCCACTTTACTACGGCGACCATTACAGGCAGATACTGTAGTGAGAACCCGAACATTTCTTCGAACTCTAGATATCTTCTCGATCACTCTATGAATTTGCTATTGAGTTTGGTGTAAATTAGGTAGCCAAAGATCAGGATTGTTGCGAAAATTGCCATGATCAATCCAAAATTCGAGACGTCTAGCATGAATCCATAGCTAAATAGCACCAACGCCGAAGCGAGGCGGCGCATCATGCTCTCGAACGAGAGTATGCTGGCTCTTGTTTCGTTCTGAATTTCTTCGTTAATCGAAACAATAGTATTTACATTGATCACTCCGTAGATAAACGCTCCAATGGCAAGTGAGCAGATTGCAAGCTCCGCAAGATTTTGGGTGTAGGCAAGCGCGCTCAAACCAACAAAGAATCCGTATAAAAGTGCCATTGTACTCTGATTGCGTGAGCCCCCCTCTACCCTTTTAGCGTACTGCTTCCCAAGCCCGCGGGCCAGCATCCCAATCGCGACTAGTAGCCCTACTGTCTCTAAATCAACTGCAAATACTTGTTCAAAAGATCCGAAAATTGATTTCAGGCTCATAGCGAATCCCCCATAAAGTGCCATGAATAGAATTAGACCCTGAAGGCTTGCACTTTGTTTAATTTCTCTTAAGCCTCTATAGGCAAGATATGGGATCATTACCGAGATCGGGAAGTAAACTACATAAAACATCCGGGCCAGATAGTAGAAGAAGAGATTCTTGTTGTTGCCTTGCTTGCTAGTCATAGTCAAGTGATTTTACCTTTTTCGGCTCTAAGCTTAATATAAGAGCCCCAATAAATAAAGTGGAATTTTTCTCCCACTCAAGTCAACGCTAGTGCTGTTCCCTGTAAATAAAAAGCCATCCTCTACATTCCCAACTTGCTTTAGATTTTTATTCTGACCACCAACCTCTATATAGTATTTGTCTTCGACTAAAAAATCTCCAGATTTGGTATTGCGAACTTTGTCCATACCAATGCTATTTGCTATGTGAGATATTGCAAATACTTCTCTAAACTTCCCGATCTTATCACCTTCTAATAAAGGAATCCTTCTAGCGGTCATAATATTTGCATTGCTTGGCAAAGTCTTTTCTGGGTTACGTGCAAAACTATTCCTAGTGGAGTTGTTGTAAATTCCATAAACCAGACCAGCCTCCTCTAGTGCTTCGAGATAGTTGCTAACTGTGTCAAAGTCCTTGTCTAGCAATCTTGCTAACTTCTGCACGCTAATCTCTCCAGAGTTAGTATTGATAACGAAATTTAGAAGTCTCTCGATTGTAACTAGATTTGTGGATCTATACCTTTTGATAGTGCCAATATCCTCGTATATAGTTTTTTTTACAGAGTTATCGATAGCTGAGTACAAATCTTTGTTCTGGGTAAAATTA
>JBMCLZ010000038.1:0-7363 GCA_048615025.1 Candidatus Dojkabacteria bacterium
GAGAATGGTTGGTGGATAAAATCCGAAACAGAGCAAAAAATGCTAGTTTTCGACTACAGAAAGAGGTTGTAAGCTCGCCAAAGATCAAAGGGCGGGTAGTAAAATTGTAAAGGTTGTGCCCTGGTCGCTGCTTGTAAAGCTAATCTCGCCTTTATGAGATTCAACCACAGACTTGGCAATGAAGAGCCCAAGGCCGCTACCATTTACATGTTGCAACTTGGCGTTGTCGGCGCGGAAGAACTTATTAAAGACGTGCTCTTGTTGCTCTAGGGGGATGCCGATTCCTTTATCGCTAACCTCTAACTTAACCTTCTTGTTTCCCTTGCTAGCATCTTCCACTCTTACAAGCCTTATATCGAACTCCTTTGAATCTCCAGAATACTTAATGGCATTCGAAACCAAATTCTCGATCGCTACCTTAAAAATGCCACGGTCCCCCTTCATCTCAATTCCTGGTTCGATCTGTGAGTTGCAAGTTAAGCAAGCTTCTTCTAAGTTGTCTTTATGATCCGCTAAGACCTCCTGGACAAGTTCTGAGAGATCAAATTTCTTTGATTCTAGATCGTCGAACTTGCCGCGTTCAAAACGAGAGACCTGCAAAAGATCCTCGATAAGCTCGATCATACGCTCGTTGCTCCGCTCGATTTCCTTGAAGTGAGACATTGCTTTTTCGTCTACACCTCCAGATTCCTCTATCAGTTCTAGATTCCACTTTATCGCAGTCAGTGGAGTACGCAGCTGATGCGAGGTGATCGTTACAAAATCTACTTTCTGCTGCTCGAACTCTTGGATCACAGAAATGTCTTGTTCGATACCAACAAAAAACTTAACTCGCCCCCTTTGGTCCAAAATTGGAATCGCCTGTAGTTCTACGTCGTAAATCTCTCCATTTTTGCGCTTGTTTTTCAATTTGCCGTAGAAGACCTCTTTCTTTTCTGAAATAGTCTCCCACATATTCTGGTAAAACTCTTTCGACATCATTCCACCCCAAAGGCTTGGACTTGCTCCGATTATTTCTTCTTGGGAGTAACCATTGATCTTGCTCGCAGCTTTGTTTGCGTACACAACTTTACCCTGTGGATCTGTAAATATAATAGAGTCCGCGCTATTATCGACCGCTTCTTTAAATCTAATCAGCCTTAACTGGTAATAGTTGCGTCCTAGGTAAACAACATGCCAAGAAATCCCAATAAGCATCGATAGCGAAATGACACTGGTTACAGCAAAAAAGAATGGGGAATTGATTTCATCTCTAGTAAGCTTATAATTGCCCGTAGCTTCAACTTGCAAATAAAATGTCTGGTCTTCTACTTCGATCTGAGCTTCAGAACGATGAACCATGTTTTCTTCTTTTGCGCCGTTTAAAGCCTCAGAAACCGCGATCTCATTATTAGGCTCCGAACTAAATTTGATCGTCACCGGATCTTCGGCTTCGACAATTGGAAGTAGGGAGTTATATATTAAGGTTTCTGCTCGAAAACTTACTGCTGTGATTCCAACAATCTCTCCTTCTACAAAAACCGGACTAAGCGCTAAGAAAACCGGTTCGTCTGTAGTTGTTGTGTAGAAGAACTCTGTCACAGTTGATTCTCTAGTCTGCAGTAGCTTGCTTACATTCGGATCGGTGAGCGAGTTAGCAACAATCCCTAAAGATTTAACCCTCTGATCGTCTAATGGTGTTATTTGCTTAACGACAAAGTTATCTGAAGTTCTATCTATGTTAGTTGGTATTTGTACCCCTAGATTTTCGTACGATTCGTCTATCTCTTCTGGTTCGACCCGATCAAAAAATAATATAGAAGAGACCCCATCAAAATCTTGAGAAATCTCTAAATTACTAGTATATTTTTCCCATTCCGAGGAATCAACTTCATGATTATTCATACTGAATGCAGCAGCAGCTGATCTGCTTATGTCGACATAGCGTTGTAACTTTTCTTCTAATAAGCTATCTACAAGAGCAGTATCCCTATCCAAACGGATCCCTGCCGTGTCTGTTTGTCTGAACCAAAGTGCGCTCCAAATAGCGAGCCCAACTGAAAACATCACAATACTGAAAACTAATAGTACTAAAAAATCTGATCTAGACAACCGCATTAGTAAATCCTAGCGGAAAAAATTCACTTTGTATATTGCGATCAATATCGTATGATCTAGCGATGGTTTTTACAAATTCTACTAATACGAATACTATTCTAGCACTTGCACCTATGGATGGCGTAACTGATGTGGCATACCGCGAGGTCGTGGCGCGCTATGGCGCGCCAGACCTGATGTACACTGAATTTATTGCTGTCGAAGGAATCGTGCGTATTAGCGAAAGATTGCTCCCAGACTTCTGGTACACCCCGGCGCAAAGACCAGTGCTTGCTCAGATTTACGGCAATGACCCAGAACTTTTCTATGCAAGCACTCAACTCGCATGTGAGCTCGGTTTCGATGGGATCGACATAAACATGGGTTGCCCTGCGAAGAGAGTTGTCCATCGCGGCTGTGGGGCAGGACTAATTTGCAACCCAACTCTAGCTAAGGAAATCGTATTTTCGTGTAAAAGAGCTGTAAAAGATTGGGCTGAAGGTGGAATCAACTGGAAAAACTGGCCAGTAATATCTGGAGACAAAGCAAAAAAAAAGTTCGAGAGCTTTATTGCAAGCTCTCTAGAAAAACCCAATTTATATGCTGATGTCAGTTTTTCCAGTAATAAGAAAAGAGAGCCGGTCCCAGTAAGCATAAAAACTAGAATAGGTTACGACCAGCCTGTAACTGAAAGTTGGATAGAAGAATTACTCGAGACTAACCCTGCTGCAATTGCAATTCATGGGCGCACCCTAAAACAAGCCTACGCCGGGAAAGCCAACTGGGGGGAGATAATCAAGGCAAAAATACTCCGCGACGAATTGCAAATGGATCAAGAAGAAAGAACTCTAATTCTTGGCAATGGCGATATCAAAAGCAAAGAAGACATTAGCCCCGAACTAGACGGAGTACTAATTGGGCGTGGCACATTCGGTAAACCTTGGGTATTCGAAGAAATAAGGGGGAAAACAGTTTCTCACAATAGCTCTGAGGTTATTTTAGAACATGTAAGATTGCACGAACTATATAAGCCGGAAAGAAGCTTTCCCCAAATGAGAAAAAATCTAGCTTGGTATGTTGGCGGATTCCACGGAGCTTCTGAGTTAAGATCGAAACTTGTTAGATCTAGCTCTGCAACTGAGGTGGCAGACATCCTAGCAGCTAGCGCTCTTGCTGAATAAAATCTAGTACATCATCGCCATACTCCTCAGAAATAGGCGTTATATCGCTCGAAGGAATCGTCTCTGGTGGGGTTAGAAATATCTGGTAGAAGCCAAGCATAACCAAAAGCACGATCGCCATCATAAACAGTATTATAAGTGTTTGATTTAATCTCATATCTCTAACGTCTTTTGCCAATATATTGTATTGATTGCAATATTTGCAGTCACGATGTTGAGGTTATCTTCGTCTCCGTTGGTTAGTTGCACCGAGCGCACATCGTATGGTCTGGTGCTCCTTTCTAGTTCATTTAACAGGGTGTCTAGATTAGAAAGCTGCCCTGTTACAGTTAAATTTACTGTCTGCACCCGGGTTTTTGGACTAAATGCTGTTTGCTCATAAACCTCTACATTCGGTTGTTCAACCTCGAAGGCAATAGAGTTAAAATCCATTCTCGCATCTTCTGCTATTTCCAACATTTGCAAGTAGATCTCGTCTTGGCTCAAGTCTTCTCCGACATATGAATTAAAAAGACCGATTTCGCTAGCCCTGTTCTGATTCTTGCCAGAAAGCACGTTCAAACTCTGTAACTTTTGCTCTTGCGCTGTTATGCGCTCCCTTAAAGCCTCGTTCTTCTCTAGTTGTGATGTGATAGAAGACAGCGCTGGCGCGATTGCAAAAAAGAAAAGCAGCGCACTCACTGCAGCACTCAGTAATATAGTTATTACTGTGTTACCCTGTGTCGAGTTGATTGTTTCCATTAGCGCATTCGCAGTCTCTTCGTTTTTATCCCTAACACTGGACTGCTGTCTTCCTGCCTGATCCTGCTCTATCTGGTTTCCGCCCTGTGCACTAGCCTCGTCCTCGGGGTTAGCCCCCTGTTGGTTATTTTCCTGCTCCTTACTATCTTCTTGTGCTTCTTCCTTATCTTTTGCCATTACTGTACTGGTTGCACCTGCTGATTATTTTGTGTTTGCGGATCTTGCGCTACCTGGTTGAACTGATCCCTTCCTTGAATGACTCCCTCACCCAGGGTAATGCGGATATTAAAGCTGGAGCTTCTTGAACTTGCACCCCTCTCTTCATCTAGCTGTTCTATTTCTGAAACTTGCACGTCTGAGAAAAACTCTGAGTTTTTCAGTTCGTTCTCGAAGTCGCCAATTTCCCTAGTCGCCGCCTCTCCCCCCACATCTATTAACTCCCCCCGAATAGAAATAGATAGTTCCTCGATATTTCGTGGTCTAAGGCTATCTACCTCAGCAGCCACCTCCGCCAAAGTAGAGCCCTGGTCCCAAAATACACGGAAAGTCTCGAAACGCTCTTGTTGATCACGAAAGTCTAACTCTTGGGTTCTTAAAGCTGCAAGTGCCTGAGTATTCGTCTCTTCTTGCTCTAAGAGATTTTTTGTTTGGGTATCGATAACAACCCTTGCAACGAAAGAACCAATCACAATCATTTCTACAATAATAATGATAAACCTACCTGCAGTATTGACCCATGCATTTACTCTATCCCAGGTGTCTTCTGGTCTAATGGAGCCTTGTAGCAAATTGAACCCATGTAATGACATGTTCGAGCAGTTTCAAATAAAAATCCCTATACTTCTAGATTATGTTAACAAAACTGCCTTATAACAGCTACAACTTTCCCCCTAACCTCCACCTTCTTATGAAACTGAGGTTGAAATCTGTCGTTAGCTGGCTGAAGCCGGAACCCATCTCTTTCTTTGAATATTTTTTTTAGTGTTGCGTAATTATCTTCGATTACAGCTACAACCACCTCTCCATTTTCTGCACTGTTTTGATAACGAATAACTACCAGATCTCCATCAAAAATGCCATCGTCTTTCATGCTTTCCCCCACAACCCTCAGCGCATAATACTTGTCCTCTCTGCTTGGAAGCAGGTCTACCCCAACTCTAAATGGCTCTGGTAATTCGATAGCTTCTATAGGCTTTCCAGCTGTAATCCTGCCTAAAATATTAATCTCGGCTTCTTCATTGGACTGTTGCCCGTACTGGGTACTAGTTACTAGTATACCGCGCGCCTGATTCATTTCCTTTTTGATATACCCTTTCTCTTTTAGTCTGTCGATATGCTCATGGACGGTTGAAACTGCTCGCAGCCCAAAGTGCTGCCTTATTTCTTCCAGAGAAGGAGACATTTCGTTAAGATCCCAGTAGAGTTCGATATACTCCAAGATCTTTTTTTGTTTTGGTGTTAATGGCTGCAGCATTTCTAATTATACCGTATATCACCCGAACAATTTAAAACCCTACGTAAGGAATTTCTCTATATCTCGCTTCGTCCCCACTGTTAGTATTTGTTAGTTTCTGTTAGTTTTTGTATGATTATTTTATGTCTCATGAACTTCAAATTCTGAGTAAGCTAGACAGGTTGCTTGCAGAACTTTCCACAAAAGAACAACAACGATGCTTAAACTGGCTAAGAGATAAATACAGTATCGACACCGACACTCATGTGGATTACCCAAAAAACATGACCCAAGAGGAGTTAGTTCTAGAGGTTATAGAAAGACTTACAGCAAACACAGGCAAAAATGAGTTTAAAGCTAGGGAGATTAATAATGCGCTTAAGGAGAGAGGAGTAAAGGTTAGTAATATCAGTACAATTTTAAGCAGATTAGCAAGCACAAACCCAGCACCTATCGTTGTCTCTCGGAGTCGCAATAATAGCAAAAACTCGCAAAAGAGCTATAGGCTTACGCAAAGCGCGTAGCTACTTGGCAACATCAACCACGTTTTCGTAGTTTTTTATGATTTCTCTATCTGAAGTGATTAATTGTGCGTTAAGTCGAACGGGTCTCTAACCCAATCTAGCTCGCGCATCTGCCCCAACATTGCAAAAACTGAGGTAGTGTCTGGAAGTAGCAAACATAAAACCATAGAAAACCAATGCAGTGCCTGTCCTTAGAGCAGATACAATAGCTCGAGTTTCTCCCCCCTTATTGTAAAGAATAAAAGTGACGAAGGGATAAAAAGAATTAAATGTAATTAATTCTTTTCCGCGCTATATGCAGGAAACTGTCTGGGAGATAGCCTGAGATAAGATCATTAAAGCTATTCCAGATTGAGAATATGAGCCAATTACCCCTACTCTCCACTAAACGCGAACTGTGGGTTGCCATGGAAGTAGAGTGGTTGGTCGCAAAGCGCGCAGCTATTCTGCAGCAGCTCAATTTGCTCACTCAACTCTGCGGCAGTTGACTCTTTGCTAGGAGAAAACACCCCAAATAAAGTCTCCCAGAATCCTAGCATAGAGTCTTCACGCACAATCTCGTAATCTTCCCCAAGACCTGCAGCCTCTGCAAGCTTTGCATACGACTGCTCACGCGTAGCAACTTCGTCGATTAGACCAAGTTCAATTGCCTGAGCTGTCCCGTAGAGCAGAGCCCTTACATCCTCCCTGACATACTGTTCAGACAGTTCGCGCTGTTCTACAACGTAAGCTACGAACTGATCGTATTCGTTACTGACGTTCTCCTGAAAAACCTCAGCCTCAGCCTCGCTAAGCTGCCTGTATGGGTTACCAGCGTCTTTAAACTGACCGCCAGTAAAGTAGCGTGTTTCAATGCCGTTTTGCGTTAGCACCGAGCCCAAAATACTTCCTTCCTCTAAAACCTTATCGTAATACTTAAATGGACCAAAGATGACCCCAATACTACCGACGATAGTCCCATAATCTGCGTACACTTCGTCTGCTGAAATTGCAGCCCAGTAAGAGCCTGAAACACCTGCGCCGCTTATGTATGCAACTACGGGGTTTCCAGTTTGCTCTTTGTAGTATGCAACACCGTCAGAAACTGCTTTAGAACCAGCAATTGTACCTCCAGGCGAGTCGATCTCTAGTACAACACCCTTAATATCTTCGTCTTCTGCAGCACGATATAGCTGCTCTTTAATCTGATACCCATAAGCTGCAATAGGAGTGCTAAACAAACTAAAGCCCTCCCCACCAAGACTTCCATCTGTAAGAATCGGCCCAGTAATTGGAATAGAAAGTAACCTTGAATCTGGTTCTGAGTCGCCGAACTGGCTAGTATAGAAATATTCTGAACCAGAAGAACCGCCAGTAGTGGCACTGTCTAGTTCTGTAGCAGATCCCAA
>JBMCLZ010000039.1:0-7348 GCA_048615025.1 Candidatus Dojkabacteria bacterium
CAAGGTCTTCTACAAGCGTTATCGTAGTTACTGGCAAGCGGATCACTGTCCCTAAACATGCACAGAGGATCATTTCGTCTCTGCGACACAGTACCTGAAGCACTCCGATGCTGGAGAAACCCATGAGCAAAATCGTGGCGATGCTTGTGATTTCTGGAATCAGACCAGACAGATATAGACCCCCCAAGGCAAGCTCGAGAAACGGATAAAAGAAGGCGTAAGCTCTAGACCTCTTCGCGAGCAGATCATACCCCCTATACGCTGCAACGAATTCTTTAAGGTTGATAAACTTAAACCCAGCAAACACCAGGAAAAATATCCCCATAAACTGTGGCATCCAGTAGGCAGCAAGACCAGTCCACCAGTCATAGCCTCCCCCAGACCCTGCCTCCGATAGCGCCCCAGTGCGCAGCTCGGTTAGACCAAGTGAGACGAGAAAGATTGCGCCAATGAGCAAGGCAAATTTAAAATACTCTCTCTTTTTGACTTGCTCATGATGTTCCATACGCTAAAATCTACCATAGAACAACTATCGCGCACTAAAAACCTATATTACCTGATTAACTTCTTCGGATTTCTGCAGTTTCTGCTCCCTGTGTGGGTATTTTTCGCAAGAGACTATCTTGGGCTTAGCTATACACAAGTGTTTCTTCTACCCACGATCCAGTTTGTTACCATGCTTATTTTCGAAATCCCGACAGGTTCTTGGGCGGATCGCTTTGGTCGTAAAAGGCTTTCGCTCGCTGCGCAATTTCTTTTCCTACTGGCAAACTGCTCTCTTTTAATCACCAACAACTTTTCTTACCTTGTTTTAGCTTTTACTGTGCGCGGATTCGCGTATGCCTTAGACTCTGGTACTTTAGAATCTCTAGTCTACGACAACTTTAAAACTAACGAATCATACCTAAAGAGGTATAAACAGATCACCTCCAACAAACAAACTTTTCTCTTTCTGGGCAGAGCCAGCGCTGCTCTCCTAGCTGGCTATTTATTTATCTACAATCCTTTGGCCCCAGTGGTTGCTTACATAATTGCGATCATTATCTCGATATTTCTCACAACGCTCCTCCCGGAGCTGGAATACGAATCCTCTTCTAAGAGCAATGATCTCGAGCAAATCAGAGCAGGTCTAATAAAGCTAGGTAGCTCTGGGGAGATGTTGGCGTTTGTCGGTGTGCTTACTCTGTTTACATTTCTTGCCAACATCTACTTTTTTAGCTATCAGCCGATTCTAGAATCTGCAGGGTTCGCTCCCGAAACCATTAGCCTCATCTATGTGCTGGTTTCCATCTTCAGCGCCTTGGGATCCCAACTTTACAAAAGAAGTGGGAATGATTCGAGTTTTGTAACTATCAAGTTCATGTATTTTGGATTGATTCTCTCTGGGGTTCTTTTCCTCGTGTTTGATTCTGGCATTCCTTCCCTCCTCGCTCCGCTTCTACTCTCAGTTATTTTCGGAGTACAAGTGCCACTAAAAAATTCCTTCTTGAACGAGAGAATAGGTTCTGAAGTGCGCTCTACTACTCTTTCGAGTGTGAGCTTTCTTTCTACAATCGCCATTGCCCTAGCAACTCTGCTGACTGGCTACCTGTTAGATCAAATCGCAATCCCCACTCTTATTGCAGCCGTAATCGTGCCTAGTGTTATAGTCTTGGTCATCAGCACATCGATTTTATTCTCTGCGAAAAAACACAATTCCAATACCGCAAGACAGTAATTAGTGACTTTTCCCAGAATTGCTCGCCTCTGCAATATATCTGTGATATAATGATTTTTATGCCTTACTCTAGCAATCCAAAACTGAATAACTGGATACTCTTATTCCTATCTACCTTGACTATCCACAACTCCGCCGCACTTGTAATTTTTGCTGTCAGGGAGCTTGCGACTACCGGAGATTCGGAAATAATCATGCAACTGGCAGAGTACACAAATAACATTAATCCTGAAGAGGTTAGTCTAAGGTTTGTAACACGAAATGGTTTAAGGTACAGCTTTGGACAAGTCCCAGGCTCAAGTGTAGTTGGCCCCACTAGCTGCGGTGACTCCGATGTGTTTGAGCCAGGAGAATTCGACAAGTTTCAATGCATCCAGGATCTATATGCTTTTCTAAGTGCAAATGAGATAAGCGCCCCTAGGCTCATAGAAAGAGGATTCTATAGCGGACAAACAGGAGAACAGTTTACCTTAACAATAACCATAGACGAACAAGGAGGAGTATCGATACATGAAGAAGCTATCTTCACCAAAGACATCCCTGGGCTAGGCGAACGTGAAGTCGTCGCAACCATGCTTTCTTACATAGAACCTGGTCCCGAGGGAGAGCTGGGAGAGGGACTGCCACGAGTAACGAGATATCGTGCTGAGGCTAGGGATTGGACAGGGAATAGATATGTATCATTGATTTATGATTATAAGGACCCAGAATATTACGAATTTGCCCCTCCTTACGTAGAACAATATCCAGCCCAGGAAACCAAAGAGCTATTCCGTGCAGGACTTGAAGCACTCTCTTATACGCGAAGAGAAGGTGGCGCTTTTACCGAATGGCTTGGCCAAGAGATGGGACTGAGCGCCGAAAACCTCCGTGAGCCAGTTGTAGTCCCGCCTCTTGAGGGGTGGTCAGGAGCATAGAACTAATCAATACCAATCTCTAAATACAACTTCTCAACTGGGTAATGGTCTCGGGTTTCGAAGTCGCCCTCCATACTCTGCTCCATTAGTCTATAGCTATCTTCTAGCAATTTCCGATATGGCTCTTCCAAAGTACCAGCAACAACGCTAAAGAATGAATCATATTCAGCAATATACTGTTTTTTCTTGTCCTGCCTGTCAGTGAATGCCAGTCCGATATGATTATCCCAGCGGTCGATCACTTTCAGCTTAAGAATCTTCTCCTTGGTTAGACCATCTGGCATATCGAGGATATGTTCAAAGTATCGCTGTCTGTTACCAACTTCTGTAAGTGCTTCAACGATTAGGGGCAGCTCTGGGTACTTATCTGCATATAAATTTTTGATTTCTGCGATGGTTTAATGACCATCTTCTACCGAATCGTGCAACAAAGCAGCTAACAATAGATCTTCATCCTTCTCTCCTAGCTCGATCAACTTCTGATGCACTCTCACCAAATGGTGCCAGTATGGTTCAAGATCAGGCTTCGGGGAAAGCATCCGTTTCTCTTCACCTACCCTACCCACAATGTGCTCCAGAATTTGCAGTGCATCTGGCGAAGACAATCTAAGCTGATTAGGCTTGTAATTATATTTTGGATTAGTTATAGCCATACTTTTCACCTAATTTTTTATACAACTTTAGATTAAAAACTGTATCTGAAATCAACTGCTTTTTTATGGATTTCTTTTGCTCTTCATCAATCAATTCTCCCAATCCGTCTAAGACGTTATTCTCACTAAAATTCTTCTCTATGTAGTCTATTAAAAAGTCTATATATTCTCCGATGCTCTTGCCCGTCCTACTTTCCACTATCTCTTCAGCTATGTCCCAATGTTTTTTCAAGAAGAAATTTATGTCGAAGAGGTCTCTTGAAACTACCCGACGACGATCAGTCAATGCTACTAGTTTATGAGCAAACATGTACTCCTTCTCGATGATTTTGTATTTCTGTCCGTAGTAATCTTTTAATTGATATTTATCCCCATAATCTCTTAAATTGACCTCTAACTTAATATTCCTACCCTCTTCAGCATAGCTAAGTTCATAGTATATGGCATGTTCTTTCATCTGCTGATCTCGAATCTGGCCATATTTGGAAACAATACTTTCTAGAGACTTATAAAGTCTCTCACTCTGAGTAATATCAAGTAAATTGAAATCTAAATCGACTGAGAAACGAGGTAAATCATAGAATAAATACGCACAAGTACCACCCTTAAAACCGAGATGAAGGCCCAGGTCACGGTCAGAATACACGTCATTTAGTATGCTAATCAAAGTGGTTTTATGCCTTGTCCAATTCAACATATTTTTTTCTCCTCTTTAATTCGTCAATTAAACTCTTTTCAGAGTATATCTCAGCTAATGTGAAACACTTATCAAAATCAATTCGAGCTTCGTTATCTAATCCTCTGTCTTTGTTTAGATAAAGTGTATCTAGATAGGCTCTTTCCAAGGTAGCTATTGTATAATTCCCTTCCTGCATAATCCCTTGTTTATTCAATAATATCTCGTCTTTGATCTTCCTATATTTCAATTTCGTATCTTGCACCTGAATCTCTAAAGAGTTGTTTGCTGCTGCAAAAATGGTTTCGTAATATTGAAACATGATCCCTTCCTTGATTAAAACTGTATCGAAACTTATATAGCTTGGCGATTTAACTTTATTTGAGAGTTCTAGTCTATCTATTTCACGCTCAGCCAAAGAATAAACCCCCCTCTTTAGCCTTTTTAGCTTGCCGATCTTGGCTTGATAATTTATCTTATTCCACAACTGCTGATCGTCCTTTTCTTCCCATATATAAGCAAGATCATCGACGGTAAAAACTGTATTATCTGTTTTATATAATTTTTCTATTGAATTTAGCACATTATCACTCATAACTAATGAATTTTAATTAGTTTTGGGTGACAAGTCAAGCATTTTTAATAATTCCCAGGCAACTGCCCCCGCGAGGACTCGACTCAATTTTTTTCTAATATTCTTAAGCTAAAAAAGGGATTGGAAAATATAAGTATTAGCTACTCTTAGTTAGATTCTTACAAAGCCCTTACAGAGAAGACTCACAATCGCCTTATTTAGTGTAAGTATCCAGTATACAAGCCAATGTTTAACAAGTCCCTTAGTAAAACATGAATGAAAGCAAAACCATCACCAAGATTATAACTTACACGTCCGAAGCCCAAATGCAATATGGCAAGGAAAAAATGAGGGATGGGAGGTAGAAGACACCTTAGTTGTAGCTGGGAAATACGGATGCATAAGAACCTGCACATTGGGTTGCCTATTTGTTTCATTAGCATTACTAGGGAAATCATCTGATAAGTATCAAGTGACCTATAGGAAAGAAGTAACTGAGGCTGAAACAACACAAGTAAACAATGTAAAAAGAATAGCCATAAAAGCACCTATTAGCCATTGTGGGGCGCTGGGTTTGGCAGGTTTGCGGCTTTGATCGTAACGTTACGCAAATTTACAGCAGATGAATCCTTTTAGTTAACAATGCCTGCCACGGTTGTACAACTTTCTTTCCCGAAATATTGGTGCTGGGTGCCCCCACAGGTACTATTTACGAGTTTTTTTGATGAAATGATAACTGAACTTATCACCAAGTGGCAATGGGTTTTGAAGTTGCCAAAGCTTAATTAATTACTAGCTATCCACTTGTTCTACCAACCCTTTCTTCCTAGTTGCCTTTTCCCACCAGCCAAACTCCTCAGGAAACTTTTTGTAATTCTTGTCAAACCACCCCATCATTTTACCCCCGTCAAGAAAACCCTCTTTGGTCTCCCATTGAGTCACGAAATCAGGTGCCAAGTTAAGATTAATCGCTAGGATCGCATTTCTAGCACCTATATTGTCACCAATATTTGCTTTTAATAGTTGGCGAAATAATCCAAGTGCTACTTCTGGGAGATCCATATACCAGAGCTCATATGCCCACATATCGATGGCCCTGATGATATGACGATTCTCAATCCAACCCCACTCCAATTTTTGGGGTATCTCTCCCTCCTTATTAGCAACTTGAGACATAGCTGCTTGGAAAGCCTGCATTCTAAAATCTAACGCTGCAAAAAAGTTATCCTCATCTTGGTATATTTCAGCAAGAGAGATATAGGGATCGCAAAAGTAAGGATCTTCGATAATCAATTTTTTCAACTCCTTCTTCAAGCGATCAAGATCTGCACTTTCATTATCAAAAAGTTCGTAACATTCGTCTATAATCGGACTGGGCTTTGCAATAAATTCCTTTAACTGCTTTATCCTTGTTGTATTAATCCCCTTTCCTGCCATCAAATCTAACTCTGATCTCGTTGGTTTTCTTTTCTTAGTCTTTTCACTCATGTTTATTGATTTTATTTATCTAAATTTAATCAATAGATTCTTATGCTAACAATTCTAGTAATCTCTGAGCGATAATCTCAGGATTAGGTAAGTATTTGGCGTACTCTTCCGGGAGTTTGTCCTGTCTATCATAGGTTTTATAGGTGGCAACTCCCACTGGTCGGGTTATCATTTTCAAACTGGTATCGACCACCTCTCTGTTCTTATCAGTACACAGGATAATGCCTATAGCTGGGTTATCTTCATCATTCAATTGATCCTCGACTGCGCCAAGATAAAGTGCCATTTTACCAACGTATTCAGGCTTAAATTTACCTGATTTAAGTTCAATTACGATGTAGGAACGCAATTTTTTATGGTAAAACAGGAAATCAATAAAGTACTCCTGATCACCAACTTCCAATCGCTTTTGGTTCCCAGCAAACATAAAATCATTACCCATCTCCCGGATGAATTGATCGATATGCCTTAGAATACCTCGTTCAACATCTTTCTCTAGCACTTCTTCTTCTATACCGAGAAAATCTAGATTATATTCATCCTTCAATATTACCTTCCCCTTTTCTGCAATTGATTTATTCATGGTTTGGTCAAAATTAGATTGCTGCATTGCCCACTTCTTATACTCATCATTGTTAATCTTATCTTTGAGAGTACGAACTGACCACCCTCTTAACTTGGTCATTTTCATGTAATATTCTCTCGCTAGTTGATCACTGCATTTATGAAGTATGGTGACATTATGAGTCTAACCAATTTCTCTCATCAATGATGAGAGATTTGCGTTATTTGAATATGCTTTATACATTTCTGCCATCCTCCACAGATTTTGTGCCGAGAACCCTCTAATACCAGGGAACTCACTTTGTAAGTCCGAGGCTAACTTTTCTACTATAGACTTACCCCAGCCCCCATTGTCAACTTGAGCCGTTATGGTTCTACCTATTTGCCAATAAAGTTTAATCAGCTCTTTATTTACTGATTTGAGGGCATTGTACTGTGCAGCATAAACCCTATCTTTGAGATCCTGCAGTAAAACCCCATAATTTTCACTCATTGAATTTTCTACATCCATAGGTCAATTATAACCAATCCAATGCATACAAAGAATTTTGAAGTGGACCTGTGAGGACCTACGAACTCGGCAAAGTGTTATTGAGCAAAGTAAAGTGGAAATTAGTGTCGCAAATTGGAAAGACACAACCCTTCATGAGAAGCCTCCGAAACAATTACCCACCAGTCAATACGAGATTTTATTATATTAAAACTGCCCCCGCGAGGACTCGAACCCCGATCGCAGCGTTAGGAATGCCGTGTTCTATC
>JBMCLZ010000040.1:0-7249 GCA_048615025.1 Candidatus Dojkabacteria bacterium
ATTACATATAGGCAGATGAGAAATGCTGGTGAGAGTATTATCATCGCATCCTGCCCGAGTGCCTCGAGTATAAAGTAGCTTGCCGCAAAGAACTCGAACATATTTGGGATGAGTAAGTATAATAATTTGATTCTACTAAATTCTGCAAGTGGAGTTATTAACAGGCGACTGAAGTATAAGATCGTTGCGGCGATAAGAATTTGAGTAGGTACTGGGCTAATGAGTAAGGCAATAAGCAACGCTAGATATTGCACTTGATCGAAAAATTTATCTATTTTCTGGTAGTTGTCGTAGTGAAAACCTGCAGCATAAAGGATAGGGTAGTCGAGCTCATCTGCAATGATGCTTAACACCCAACCGATCAGTGGAAAGGGGATCGTTATTATTGCCGGGATTACTCGTACGATAGCGACCAAAGATATAACCATAGGTGCTGACCAGCCATTTAAATATGCGCTTTTGCTATGTTTGTAGCTTTTCGAGGCCTTGGGCAGCTTAGGTATTCGCATGTATTTAGCTGCTATAGCATCATAGGTGCTGGGCTATTTGGCTTCGGCCTCTACCCGAAGCTCTCTAATAACATTTACCTTTACCGTACCTGGGTAATTTTGCTTGTCTTCGATTTCTTTCGCGATTCGGTTTGCGAGCAGTATCGTGTCGTCGTCGCTGATCTGATCAGGTTTAACAATAACTCTAACCTCGCGACCAGCATGAATTGCATATGCCTCTTTCACAGCTTGGTACTGCTTTGCAATATCTTCTAGAGCCTTCACCCTCTTAACGTAATCGTCGTGAGAATCGCGCCTTGCACCTGGTCTTGCTCCAGAAATTGCGTCTGCAATCTTAACAATCTCTGCTTCGATAGATTTAGCCTCAATATCGTCATGGTGCGCCTCTACAGCGTTTGCAAGCTTCTCGTCGTTCATATATTTGCGAACAAGATCACCAGAAATATGGTGGTGAGGCTTCCCCTCGATTTCGTAGGTAAGCACTTTGCCCAGATCATGCAATAAACAGGCTTTCTTAACCAGTTGCACGTCTGCACCCAATTCCGAGGCAATCTGCTGCCCGAGGTTAACCATTTCTAAACTATGTTTGGCAAGGTTTTGCCCATAGCTAAATCTGTATTTGAATCTACCCAGAAGCTTTATGATCTCGTCTGGTAGACCTGGGCAACCAGCGTCATAGGCAAGCTTTTCTCCAGTCTTACGGATCTCTCTGGCAAGATCTTGCTTAATGTGAGCAACAGTCCCTTCGATCGAACCAGGGTGAATTCTGCCGTCTTTAAGTAGCTTCTGAATAGCAAGAGCTGCTACTTCTCGGCGAATTGGATCAAAAGAGCTGACAGTAATGGTCTCTGGGGCCTCGTCCATTAGGATATCTACACCAGTATAACGCTCGAAGGCGCGAATGTTACGACCCTCTTTCCCAATTACCTTACCCTTAAGGTCCTCATTTTCGATTTCGAATGTCGTGGAAGTAGTTTCGGCAACGAAATCCGTTGCACTTCTTTGCATGGCATCTATTACAATGTCGCGTGAGCGCTCGTCTGCCTCAGCGTTTGCTTCTTGTTCTGCTTCGCGGATCCTTTTCGCAACGAGTTTAGACAAATCCTGTTCGAGCTGCTGCATTAGTTTTGCTTCGGCTTCTTTTTGAGAGAGACCGGCAAGCTTTTCTAACTCCTCTGAGATCTTGGCAGCACGTCGCTTTACGTCCAGTTTAGCCTGCTCTAAAGCCTTTTCCCTTTTATCTAGCTCGTTTAGTCTCTCATCGGCGTTTTTAGTGAGTTCAATTAGTTTTCTTTCGCGTTCTTCAGCTCGTTTTTCCGCCTCACTTGCTCTTTGAATAACCTCATTAGCTTTGGTTTCAGATTCATTCTGTTCTCCAAGCTTTTCTGCAGCTTCGATAAGTTTCGACTCGAGCTGCTTGCTATTTTTATATTGGGTATATACTACCCCCCCTGAAGCCGCTGAAACTGCAGCCAAAGCAGCTATCACAATGATTTCCATAAGAAATATGCGAGGATCTACTCTTCCAGTGTACTCGCTAGATTAGCGTGATTATTCATTGTGTCTGGTAGGTTTTTCCTCTATTTAGAAGTTATATAAGTTCAATCAAAGATTCTTAGATATTATAGCATTTAAATTTCCTTAAGAGAGCAGTCTGGAAAAGAAGTCGAAAACGCGATCGGCGAAATTCCCTTTATATTCAAGTTCAGATTTCGCACTTGTGACTTGTGATTGATTGTTCTCCTTCTGCTCTAACATTTGTCTGTAGCGTTTGTTAAGCTGTTGCAGTGCATAGTTTTTTTGCAGAAGTAGAGAATTCAAGTTTTCTAAAACTTTGCGTTGGTCGTTTAGTTGGTCTTTGAGCTTAGTAGATTCGGTCTCGAGTTTGTCGTATTCAGATTTAAGCTCATCGTATTTTTGTGCATTCTCTACTAAAACTTTATGGTCTTCAGATTCCAAAATCCTTTTTAGTAACTGTTCGCCACTAACACCAATGTTAAGAAAATAGTTCACGTCTCCTTGTTCAGGTTGTTTGCCAAAAGCCTTTTTGTAGTAGGTTTCGATCATTTTTTTTCGCTCATCGCGAGACATGTTGCTAGTTCCAGCTCCACCTCCACCAAAGCCTCCACTGGTGGCACCGAATCCCGTACTTCCCCCTCCGAAACCCCCGTTTGACGCTCCAAAACCTCCACTAGAGGGACCAAAGCCGCTAGTTGGCTCTCCAAAACTAGAGTTTCCAGCAGCGAAGCCTCCTGAAGAGTCACTGCCAAGGTTATTGTCGAAGCTAGAGTTGAAGGAGTTGCTTTGGGCATTTGTGCCTTTTGCCTGCTCAGATTTCCCAGATTTTGGAGTAGGAGTGCCTAGCTTTGTAGCGGTTTTTTTCGATTTATAGGTCGTGGACTCGCCCTCCTCGCTTAAAAGCTCCTTTTTTATAGTTTCGGCGATCTTAGCTAGATCGATACCTTTAGGATTACTAATTTCTAAATGTATGGCAGTTGGTCTGGTATCTTCGAGCAGTGCAATCGAGCCCTCGCTTGCTTGAGTATGCTCTTGCAGTGTAAGTAAGGGAAGTGCTTGCTCTTTGTCTAATCTCTTTCCAATTGATTTAGCTAGCGATTTACCTTTGTCGTCCGAATGCCAGCCAACAATTCCAGGTTTCTTACCATCTTCCTTTATCTCAATCCCGATAAGATAATCTCCGGTAGAGGAGTCATGACCTGTCATGTTAACCCAATCTATTTGCTCTTGAGGATCTTTCATCCCAGGGGGGAGCGATAGCGTAATCGCACCACTGACGCGAAGTTTGCTGGTTAGTAATTTACCAAGTTCCCTCGAATCTACATCTTCTTGTGCTGCTACTATAAATCTTGCCATAGTTCACCTTTTAGTAATTCGAGCGCAGTAACTCATACAATTTTTCTAGCTGTTTATCGCTGGAAAAGGGAATTGTCAGTCTGCCCCCAGATCTCTTTTTTACAAGCTTTACACCTTGCCCTAAAATCTTAGTCAGGTCTGCTTCTATTCGAGCACTCTTCTCGTCGATTATATCATTCTGCTTGGCCTTTGGGCGAAGTTTGCCCTGGTTCACTGAGTCCAATCTCTTAACAAGCTGTTCAGTCTCACGCACAGAAAGTCTCCTCTTTTTTACTAGCTGGTAGGCTGCTAACCTCGCGTCGTTGCTGCCTAGGGTGAGTATTTGGTAAGCATGACTTTCCGTAATTGTCCCCTCTAAAATGCCTTCCTGGATCTGAATCGGAAGCTTTAGCAGTCGGAGTTTGTTACTAAGGGTGCTTGTGTCTTTCCCAATTTTCTTTGCAATATCTGCGATTTTTACCCCGAACGTATTGTGTAACTCTGAGATTGCATAAGCTTCTTCTAACGCATTTAGGTCTTGCCTTTGGATGTTTTCAATAACTGCCATTTCTAAAATCTGTTGTGGGCTTGCCTCTTTTACAATAACTGGAACAGTCTCTAGTTGGGCAAGAAGGGCTGCGCGCCATCTTCTTTCCCCTGCTATAAGCGTGTAGTCTGCACCGCCAATTTCCTTATTTGCAGTTACGATCAGAGGTTCGATAACTCCATGTTCACGGATCGAATCGGCAAGCCCAACGAGGT
Organism: Candidatus Dojkabacteria bacterium; assembly: GCA_048615025.1. Lineage (GTDB taxonomy): Bacteria > Patescibacteriota > Dojkabacteria > CALFHW01 > CALFHW01 > JBMCLZ01. The sequence continues at coordinate 4,125 of JBMCLZ010000040.1, forward strand.
CCTCAGGGGCAATACTTCTCCGAGGTTGAGAAGGGTTAGCTGCGATTGAGTCTATATTTACTTTTGGCAAGAATCCAGTATCTGCGAACGATGCGTTAGGGTTTTCTTCGAAAAGCGCAGACAAACCTTTGCCTAATCCAGTTTTTTTTTCTTGATTACTAGATTTATTCATGCTCTTGTGATCAAAATTTCTTCTGTAAAAGTAGGCTGTAACAATTATTCTTATCCTGGGAAAAGTCTAAAATATTGAACTTTCCACTAACCAGCTCCGAAAGGTCTTCTTCGTCGAAAAATAATTGTTCTTTAAAGTCTGGATTGATCTCGGTTTGTCCGCTCGGCACAACCAAAAGGAAAAGACCCTTTGGTACCAAAAGATCTGCTACCTGCTCTAAGCTAGATTTAAAAATCTCGAGTGATGTGTATTCTAAAGAATTTATTGCAATTACACCTTGAAATTCTTCTGGGGTGAAATTAGTGATACTGTCGAACAGATTGTCTACATATACTTTCCCCTCTAAACCTTTGCTCTGCAACAAGTCTTCTGCGTTTGCTGCGGCAGAAGGGGAGAAGTCTACTCCCACCACCTCGAACCCTTTCTCAGCCAGAAATAACATGTCTGCTCCAGCCCCACAGCCTAAATCGAGTATTTTAGAGTAGTCTAGCTGGTCACACTTATTCACAAATTGTTCTAGGCTTTCGTGCGCGTCTAGATGAAAATAGTTATTTGCCTGATAGTATTTTTCCCACTTTTGCTGCATATAAAACTATACCATTTATGTTTTTGCTTTGATCTCTTCTGCAAGAGCTTGGTATGATACAGCCCCTTGTGAATCCGGGGCGTAGTAGGAAACTGGCTTCCCATGTGAGGGTGCTTCTGAGAGTCTAATATTCCTTGGAATTATTGTGTTAAATACTTTATCTGGGAAAGTTTCTACCAATTCTTTAGCGACTTCTTTTGCTAGGTTTGTCCTAGCGTCATACATAGTTATTGCAATTCCCATTAGTTGCAAGTTTGGGTTGATCTTATTTTTTACTAGTTTGAAAGTGTTTAGCAATTGGGAAAGCCCTTCTAGTGCGAAATATTCAGCTTGCACAGGAATAATGACACTATCTGCAGCAGCTAGCGCATTAATAGTTAGTAAACCCAGAGAAGGAGGGCAGTCGATTAAAATATAGTCGTAGTTCTTGCGTAAAGGTTCCAGTAAGTTTTTTACAGTTTGTTCACGGCTAATGGCATTAACAAGTTCGATTTCTGCTCCAGCAAGTTCAATTCTTGAGGGAACTAAGCCAAGCCCATCGATGCCTATACGTGATTCATCTAAAATTGCAAGATTAAGATCTGAGTCTTCTTTTCCTTCTGCTGCACTCGATATTGCTTCGTAAATTGAGGATTCGTCTTTTTTTAGTTCGACTCCGAGGCCAGAAGTTAGATTCGCCTGTGGGTCTAGATCTAGAGCTAGTATTTTTTTCCCGTCTTTGGCAAGACTTGCAGCGATATTTAGAGTTGTAGTGGTTTTTCCTACCCCTCCCTTCTGGTTCGCAAAACTAATTACCATATACACATCCTAGCATGGTCTTAGCTGCTGTTAAGTATCATTAGAAAATCTATACTCTCCGGTGCGGATCAGTGAAGCATTGTCTAGAGGCAGGATTCTTAAGAATGGTCTACCCTTAAAATGCTCACGTTTTACAAAACCTACTTCAAGTGTTCTCGAGTCACGACTATTAGAACGGTTGTCTCCAAGTACCACGTAAGAATCTGGCGGAATAGTTTTTTCCCTTCCTTCTTGTAAGAAACGCCCTGGCTCAGTTGCGACATCTTCAGGCAGGTAGTCTTCGATTAGCACTTGTCCGTCTATATAAACCCTGCCGTTTTCTATCTTGAAACTCTCCCCTGGCATTCCAACGATCCTCTTAACAAGATCTGGGCGGTTAGGTTGTTTGAAAACGACCATGTCTCCCCTTTCGTAGTCATAGCTTTCAATAAGATTTTCTTTGCCACCGCCTATCTGAATAAACTTATTTGTGAGTAAGATATCCCCGCTGTCTAGGTTTGGGTGCATGGATAGCCCTTCCACTTGGTTCGGGATTGCGATAAACAGGTATATAACAACACTCATCGCAAGTGCATAGATGATCACCTGCAGTGACTCCACTAAAAGCCCACCAACTAGTATCCCGCCTGTTTTGGGGTTATTCTTTGTGTTGTATTTTAAAAGCGGATCTTCCACGTTACCTTTCAAGTCTACCGCTATTTACTCTCGATTTCCAGAAGCCAGGGCTTTCCGCTAAGCTTGCTCTCGCTAACTTCTGTAAGCCTTATTGTGCTGGCACCCACTGTTGTCATTATCTCTTGTTTGTTTCGTTCTACAAGCTCCATCTTTTCTTTACTCGAAAAAGAAGCATTGATTATAACTTTGTCTTCCAGATCCATCTTTTCAGATTTGCGGAGGGCTTGGATCGTCCTAGTGAGCTCTCTAATCCATCCCTCTTCCTCCAGCTCTTTACTTAGATTACTATCTAAAGCTAAATCTATATCTAGCCTTGGATTTAGCGATCTCGCGATTAGCCAGCCATCTGATGTTTGCCAAGTATTCTTTTGTACTTCTTCTTCTGATTTCTCCCAAACCTCTGGTAGTCTACTTATTTCTTTTACTTGTTTAATGTTTAGTTCTTGGGAAATCAAATCTTGCATCCACTTCTCCAGTTCTTTATCTCGCGAATTTTCGACGATTACCTTAACCTGTATCTCTGCTAGCGGCTGTCTTATCTTAATCCCATATTGTGTTCTGAGCGTTTGCCCTAACTCTATTATTTCGTCTAGCTGTTCGAACTGACGCATGAGTTTAGAGTTATTTTCTAGATACTCCATGTCTGCTTCTGGGTAGTCTGTGAGATGAACAGATTCTGGCTGATTTTCCAGTTGACTCGAAACCAGCTCCTGGTAAATCTCTTCTGCCACAAATGGGGTGAATGGCGCTGTAAGTTTCGTGAGCTCTACCAATACATGGTACATCACATTCATCGCCTGCTCGTCTCCATTTGCGAATCTTTCGCGTGAGCGACGAACATAAGATTTGCTTAGAACTGCTACAAAGTCTTGGATTTCCCTCGTTGCTCTAGGG
>JBMCLZ010000041.1:0-7111 GCA_048615025.1 Candidatus Dojkabacteria bacterium
CCAAGCACATAAAACAAACCAGCATAATCTGTTTCAGTAAACGCTACAAGGTCAAGCGCAGATTCGACCACTAGTAGCTGGTCTTGTGACCTTCCATCGTCTGCGCAAATTTGACATATGCTCGACACAGAAAAATTGTTACATAAGTTACATTTCTTTATTTTCGAGTGAATAGTTCCTAAAGATTCCCCAACACTCTTTGTTTTTTGGGGGTCAGCCTGGAGAAGATAAAAGGCCATCCTAGTAGCGGAACGCCTCCCAACCCCGGGCAAAGAGGATAACTCATCGATGAGTTGTAAAAGTGGTTTGGGAAGCTGCAAGACTACATCCCCAACATAGATTTCATCTGTTCTAGATCCATATCCTTTGCTAACTGCTTTTGCAATTTTTTTGATCCGTCTTTGTATGCCTGAATAATACTCTTTTCTAGTAAAGATTTCTTGCCTTCTTCGAGAAGCTCAGGATCGATATCTATCTGAGCGATCTCATTTACGCCGTTTACATCTATTCTTACTAACTCGTTTTTCGACACCCCAGTTACAGTAACATCCTTCATTTTCTTCTGCATCTTTTTTGCTTGTTGTTGCATTTTGTATAAATCTTTTGCTTGCGAAAACATATTTGCCATATTGATTATTTGATAAATTAATTTTTTATTATATCAGCGAATAGCTCTTCGACTACAGCTTCGTTAGAAACTTTGCTGGGTGCTTGCGCTGCATTACTCGACTTACCATGCTGCTTTATACTAGACGAATCTTGTTCACAAAGTATACTCACTTCTGATTCCCCAGTGATACTCGTAAGAGACGAGATCATGAGCTGTTTGGCTTTCCCAGAGTTTAACAACTTAAGGTGGAACTTATACGGCACAAGAAGCTTGAAACTCCCTGCAGATAACTCGACCAAAGTTCCCTGCCCTACCATAGTACCTATCCTAGAGTCTTTACTTTTAACCACAGCAACCAGCTTTTCTTGAATTCCAGTATCAGTCTTCATATTTATTGCTCCTGTGAGCGCGTTATCTGCGGCTTTGACTTGCTGTTGGTCTTGCCCGTGCTCTTGGGATTGATTCTGGTACTGATTTTGCTCTTGTTCTTTTTGTTGATTGCCTTGCTTTTGATCTTGCTTTTGATCTTGCTTTTGCCTTTCGTGTTGCCTTTGCTTTCTATTGTTTTCACCCTCGCTCCGCTTTTTAGCTAGATTATGCAGTGGCTGTTCTGAGCGTTTTAGCTGCTCTGCCTTTTCTGGCTGGCTGCTTGGGGTATGTGCTGCCAGCTCTAGTTTTATCGAAAGATATGGATCTAGATACTGGTTATAATTGGCAAGAATAGATTGCAGAGTACTTATAAGCTTATAATTACTTTGCGTGCGCTCACCAGCAACAATCTGCTCTAAAACTGCTTCTGCGAGGTCGTAAATTAGCTGCTGCGGATTTGCTCCGCTGGCAAAAAAGTTATCTAGATCCGCCAATAATGCAGCAGTATCTCCAGTGGAAATATAAGTTAATATTTTCTCGATACTATCTGTCTGCAACAGGCCAAGTATCTCGTATACCTCTTCAGAACTTATATTATTCGAATCACTAATATTTATCACTTTCTCTAATAAAGATTCTGCATCTCTATAACTCCCTTTAGCCAACTTAATAAGCCTCCTAAGCCCTTCCGGCTCCATTTTTTGCCCCTCTTGCCCCAGTATGTAGCTTAGTTTTTTCTCGAGATCCTTCTCACTTGCTAGCTGGAAATCAAATTTAACAACACGAGACAAAATTGTAGCTGGGATTTTGTAAATTTCTGTGGTTGCGAGGATAAAGATCGTATGTACTGGGGGCTCTTCTAACGTCTTGAGCACAGCATTAAATGCCTCCCGGGTAAGCATATGTACCTCATCGATAATGTATATTTTATAGTCTAGCTGAGCTGGCGCAAATGCGACACGCTCTTTAAGCCCGCGAATTTCGTTTATGCCGCGATTCGACGCGGCATCGATTTCGATAATATCGACATAGTTTTCTAGTGAGTCTTCTTTTGGGATCCCGTTTAACTCTCTAGCAAAGATACGAGCAGTCGAAGTCTTCCCTGTCCCCCTGGGACCATTAAACAGATATGCATGCGCTGGTCTGCCTGCTTTTATACTTGCCTGTAATACCCTAACTATGCGCTCTTGCCCTATTATTTCGCCAAAATCGCGGGATCTATATTTTCTATAGAGTACATCTGCCATACTCCTACAGAATAACACGAGAATATTAAGTTACTGATTAGTTATGCCGACTAGATTCCAATTCCCTTACGCCTTAGTCTTCGCTTTGCTGTTCCGCGGCGGCGCTTCATTTTAGCCCATTGTTTTCTGAATTCGTGGCGTTCGTTGGTTGCTTTTACCCTATAGCGATTTTTCTGTACTACGTCGTACAGCTTCTCGCGATTAGCCTCGCGCCATAACATTTTTAGTGCCAAATCTACTGGCATATCGTCGTGAACGATAACTGACATAATTCACCTCCTAAATATAATTCTTTGTGATTATAACACAGCGCGATAAAATTTTACCCAGCTATCCGAAAAATATCTCTTACCGTTACTATTACTCCAAGCAGAATAAAGAATACTAGAAAAACTACAAATATCGCATTTTGAACTTTCTCTGGAAGTGGCTTCCCTCTTAGCTTTTCGATAACTGCAAATAGAATATGACCTCCGTCTAAAACTGGAATCGGAAGGATATTCATAAGTGCAAGCACAATCGAGATAGTAGCCATCACGTTTAGTAACTCGACTAATACGCCCGAGTCTACTTCGCTCGCGATCCCAACAACCTGCCCGATCTGATCTCCAATAGCAACTACCCCTCCGACGTTTTCTGTGAGCTGTTCGGGTTCCCCTGCGAGCGCCTCGCCAATTAGAGTAATTAGTGCATATCCTTGGTAGCCTAATATATTTACAGAGTGCGCCACCCCACCGCTAACAGGGTTGTCGTAAACGAGTACAAACTGATCTTCACGAAAACCCATAGGCACATACACTAGGCTTACTCCCAAGATTGGCTCGTCTTCTTCGACCCCTTCCTCCGCTGGCAAGTTTAGTTCGAGAGTCACTTTCTCCCCTTCTCTGCTCAATAGCTCTATTTCCACTTCTCCACCAAGATTCGCTTCCAGAGTACTATTTAGATGAGTACTTGTATAAATCTGATTCCCTGCTACAGAAAGCAGATAGTACTGCTCGAAATCCTGATAATTTTCTACCTGCTGGCTAAAAACACCTTCCTCTTCAGAGAAGCCTACTAAAACTCCCCTACTTAACTCTCCCTCATCTTCGGGGAATACATCCAAGTCGAAGTTCGATTTCACGCCTTCTCCATTAAGTACGACCTGCTCGGATTTACGCTCAGTTCCATCGAAGAGCTCGACTTCGACCTCTTTATTCTCGTTTTCTCGCAAAATCTCTACCAGTTGGGTTTTGCTGTCGATCTGCTCTTCGTTAATGCTCAGCAAAAAGCCTGCTTGTTCGCGCTCAACACCAAACTCTTCCCGTAAAAAAATGAGGTTTTCTTGCTCACTAGCTCCAAAAAATGGGTAGTCTCCAATTCGCTGCATGCCAACAATGCCAGAAACTGCCGCTAAATAGATAGTAAAGGCAACGATCCCCACCAAAAAGTTCATAAGCACACCTGCAAATAACACCCAGATCTTTTGCAGAAGACTCTTGCTTAGATAGCTTTTTGGGTCTTTACGAAGTTTGTCTGAGAGCTCCTTGCTTGCAGCCTTACCCCCAGAAGGATCCTCGTCGCCATACATCTGCACGTAACCTCCAACAAACAAAAGCCTTAACGAGTACTCTGTCTCGCCCCATTTTTTTGCCCAAAGCTTTGGTCCGAAACCTATTGCGAACTTATCTACACGAATTCCCACAGACTTCGCAGCCAAAAAATGCCCAAGCTCGTGAACGAATATTAAAAATCCGATAATTAGAATTGGGACTAATATTTGCAGAAAATCGATAATCATGTGCATATTTTAGCAGCAATTTATTTGTAACTTATAATTGCATTAAGCTTTCTTCTTTTGCGGAAACAAGCTCGTCTATTTTTCTGTTTGCATCGTCTACGGCTACTTGTAGCTGTTTTTCGAGTGAGTTCTTCTGGTCTTCGGCGATATCGCCAGCTTCTTCGGAACGGTCTAGTTCTTGCTTTCCCTCTTTACGGGCCACTCTTACAGAAATTTTCGCTTCCTCTCCCATCTGTTTTAGTTTCTTTACTACCTCTTCTCTTTTCTCTTGAGTCATAGGCGGGATCGGAATCCGAATAAGCTCCCCATCTACTTGAGGGTTGTAGCCCAAATCTGAAGATTGAATCGCTTTTTCTATTGCTCCGAGCGTCGCCTTATCGTAAGGCTGAATTGTTACCAAACTTGCATCGACTATATTTATGTTCGACAAGCTTTCTAAACCCATTTGCGAACCATAGGCTTCGACCTGTATTTGCGAGAACGTCTCTGGAGTAGGCCTTCCTGCTCTAAGCTTATTTAACTCAGACTCGAAATGCGAAACTGCATCTGAGATTTTAGACTTTGATTCTTCTATTCCTGCCATGATTTTCTAATGATATCATATTAAAGTTGCCCTGTATTTCCCAGAATAACTGTATCATGCGTTTCATGTGATATTTCCAATTCTAAGAGCACAACTTCATTCCAGTTCACAAGATCTGAATGCTCAGGCAAACTAAAGGCGTCTAGAGCAATCCCTTGTTGAACATTTATCGCTGAATTAGACCCATCAAAAATCTCTTTAACTAGCTCTATAACTATCATAAATGCAGCTTCTGTCTCACTCGTATCTCTATGCCTTAGATTCATATCCTGGTGCAGAGCCTTTGCGAAAATCGCAAGCAAATTGTTTATATTTTGCTCAGCATTGGCTGGGTTTTGCGAATCAATCGCCATAAGGTTTTGCTTAGCTAAGACAAGTAAATTGTTTAGATCCCCTAAATATTTGGCTTTCTCATTTAGCACTCTCGAAGAAATAGAGATCAAAAGGCTTAAAAATATTCCCCATCTGTCTGCATATGCTATACGTTCTTTTGCTTCTATTTCCGGGTTTATAAGTTCAGGTGGCGCGTTGTATTCATGTATGCTAATTTGCCTTTCATATAATGATTTCCCCAGACGGCTTAATTGCCCCTCTTGCCACTCAAACCTAGCCAGGCCAAAGTCGATCAAAGTTATATTTCCATCTTTATCCACTAAGATATTGTTTGGACCCAGATCGCGATGAAACAAAGAGTATTTGTCTTGCAACACTTGAAATAATACGAATAATCTCCTAAAGCCTAAAAGCAAATTTTCTCTGTAGGCTTGGTTTATTTGCATGTTCGCATAAACCACGCTTGCAGATCTCTCATATTTTGTAGACACATGCGCTTGCTTATCTAACCTCTGTGCAAAGCGCGCCTCCATTAGAATTCTCCATTCTCCTTTTTCGGGATCCCAGCTGAGGCTATGTGGTTGGGGAACTAGGTTCCTCTCTCCAGGAAACAAGTTTGCAAATCCTGTATGAGAAGTTACATGTGCTGCAAACTCCGAAACTGGCGTATATGGATATTGCTCTACTAGCTTAAGCATCTGCTCCAGATCTGTAGGAGAATCGAAATTGAAAGTGTAGACACCATCTTTATTACTTACCGCCGTGCATAGCATAAACTCGGCAGCAACTTGCAAACGATTTCCAAGACAGCCTTCAGTTTTAGGAGAGCGATTTACCAAGCTGTTCCAATATACTTCTAGGAGTCGGTGTGGAATTATTTTCTGAACTTTATCAGGGCCACTGCCATCAAACTCTGGAAAATGAACTACCTCTGCAATGCCACCTTTCATAGGTCCTCTATCAGGACCAAGAAAAGGCGGTTCCATCTTTTAACCAGACAAATAGGTAGTTACGGGAAAGTACATCTTAGGAACTTACAGTTTACTCGCTCGCCTTGGCGGTAATTAGTTCCCCCCCGCGCTGCATGTAAACAAAACTCGCAACTTTAATGCTTTCCCCAAGTGCAGCAACAGTATCGCTAATTAGATCTTCGATAGTTTTATCCTCGTCGCGAACGTATGCTTGCTTTAGCAATACGTTTTCGGAGTAAAATGCTCCTAGCTTGCCTTCTAGAATTTTTTCCTGGATATTTTCTGGCTTACCAGCGAGATCTTTAGCATAAACCTGCTTTTCATCTTCTAGCACATCTTCTGGGATAGAGTCTACGTCTACATAACTGGGTGCTTTTGCTGCAATGTGCATCGCAATCTCTTTACCTAGTGTCTGGAAATTGTCGGAACTTGCTGCGAAATCTGTTTCCGATTGCAACTCGACCATAACCCCAATAGTTGTCCCATGAATATAGTGCGAAATTACTCCTTGATTCGTTGCATTTGCCGAGCGTTTTGCAGCTTTTGCAATTCCCTTTTCTCTTAGATACAAAATTGCCTTTTTTTCGTCTCCGCCAGCATGGTGCAGAGCCTCTTTGACTTGGTGTATCCCTACTCCAGTCTTTGCTCTTAGAGACTTAATTGCATCTAGACTTATTTCTACCATAATTTATATTATCAAAAAAATTAATTTAATATTTATTTTCTTGCCTTTGCGCTCTTCTCTTTTCCTTCCTGATACTTACTTAAGATTCCGCCGCCAGACTGCTTTGCAGAGGCTTTTTCGTCTCTACTGCCCTTTTTTGCAGGGGCTTTCCCTTTTACAACCTTAACTTTACCTCCAGACTTTTGCTTTGATTTCGACTTAGCTTTCGCTTCTTCAATTTGGTCAATACTTTCCTCGGCGATCAACTCTTGGTTTTGTTCACTTTGCCCTAAGCCTTCGATTCTTTTCGTTTCTACTTCTACTTCGCTGTAATCTTTTAGCTCGTGTTTGATTTTGAAAATTGAATCAGTCTCCGCAATACGCTCCGAAATATAACTCACGATGAGTTTAATTGAACGGATAGCGTCGTCGTTAGCAGGGATCGGGTAATCTACATAAGAAGGATCTGAAGTAGAATCGACCATTGCTACAACTGGAATTCCCAAGTAGTTACACTCGCGAATTGGTCCAGATTCGTAGGTGGGATCTACCAA
>JBMCLZ010000042.1:0-7105 GCA_048615025.1 Candidatus Dojkabacteria bacterium
TCAAAGCACCGCCTGCAATAACTAGTGTCTGTATACCATCAGCATTTGCACTGGCGGTATCAACCATTTGTTTTACAGTAAGAAGAATATCTACGGAGCCTTTTTCGATTCCAGTTATTCTAATTTTGTGTTTCTGAGAAAGATTTGAAGATGTTGCGATTCTTCCATAAGCACCTGAAAACCCCTGAACCGCTTCTACAAAGTCTTCTACTGACATAGAACCATCTTCTACGTCTTGTCCTGCATATTTTAGTTTTATATCAAGTTTTTCAGTAGGATTTTTGCTCATAAGTACAGTATATATTCTTTTAGATTTGAACTAAATAGTAATTTATTTACACCCGTTGCAAACTAATTCAAACGCTCTGAATCTTTAGGCACATCAACAATATTACCGTTTTCATCCCATGTCTTATGTGTATTTATAATCTCAACTATAACTTTGTCATATTTGTTTCTATTTTCTTCTTCTGACTTTTCATCAAATTTTGGAGGTTTACCAATATGCCTATCTAACCAGTCCAGCATCAACTTGTCTGAATTGACCATATTTCTAATATAGTTTTTTGCCATCAAGTCACGCATAGTAAATTTCTGCTTACTTTTACCCATAGCCTTTTCCATCTTCTCAAAGTCCCCAATAGTCATATCTTGCATTTCAAATACCTTATCCATAAATTCCTTTGCGAGCCTTCTTCTTTCCCATCCATTAGATTTAGCCTTACTGGACGGTTGGTAATCAGTAGAAAACTTTTTACCCTCGTTTTTCCTGTCGTTTTTCTTACTCATAGATTAGGTTGGTTATTTTTTACTAGTGTTGTATTTTTATTAAAGTTCATTACACGTCCTCCTATATACAAAAGAACTACAATTTGTAGTGCATAATATGCTGATTCATACCAGCCAAGTTATCGGAAATTAGTTTATCGAACCGTTCTAACACGCTTTTTATAGAGTAGAATGCATTGAAGTTTATATTTTCAAAAAGTTCACAGCCATCGAGATTCTCCACCCAGCACCGAAATTTCAGTACAAATAATTACTCACCTCTAAGAATACATACTCATAGCTTTTTTCTATTGATTGCATTCTCATTTCACCGAGACACAATTTTATCAAATCTCTTGGATGCCTTTACCAGGCTTGGTTTAAAATGGTGCTGGACTTCAATCCTAGAATTTATTATTGGGAAAATCTCTTCTTTGCAAATGTCTTCAAAATAGTGATCATATTTAGAAATATCTGCTGGATAGTCGAAGTTCGCTAATGATGCAGCGGCTATATTAAACGCTCTTCCGATAGAGGTTTCCAACATACCACCACACCAACACTTAATATTATGTTCTTGCAAGTACTTGTTTATTTCCACAGTGGCTGTTAGCCCACCTACCCGACCAGGTTTAATATTCACAATTCTACACGCTTTAGAAAGAATAGCCTCCCTTGCAGAGGTTAAATCAGTAATACTTTCGTCCAAGCAAATAGGAGTTTTCATCTCAGCCGCCAGGAGGGAATGCTGATAGATAGCATTTGCGGGGAAAGGCTGTTCTAGCATTAGCAAATTATAATTATCAAGCTCGCAAAGCACATCTTTGTGTAATGAGTAGTCATAAGAGCCATTTGCGTCTACCATTAAATCTATTCGTGGAAAATATTCACGGATTTTGCTCAACGGTAGCAGATCATGACCGGGTTTGATTTTTAATTTGATTCTTCTCCTTCCACTATTTATCTGAATCTCTATCTTTCTCAATATGTTATTCAGGTCATCTTCTATACCGATACTATCTCCACCAACTTCTATAAACTTCTTATTTCCGCCGATTAGTTTGGCTAGAGACACATTCCTTTCTCTAGAAAATAAATCATAGACTGCAAAGTCTAAACCTGCTTTAGCAATGTTATTACCAACAAAGGGTTTTAAGATTGTATGTAATTCGCTAGGGCTGCTAATTAACCTTCCTGTTAATAGTGGTGCTGCATGCGATTTGATGAAACTAATAACCGAATGAACACTTTCATGATTATAAATAGGTGCAGAAAGTGTAGAAGCCTCTCCCCAGCCAGCATTTTTTTTGCTAGATATTTTAACGATTACAGTTTCTTTTGTATTGATTTCTCCAAACCCTGTTATAAATGGCTTATGAAGAGGTAAGCGAACCAGAAATGTTTCAATTTTCTCTATGACCATAACTTATCAAGTAACATCTTAGTGAATTTAATAGACATTTCGTATGAAGAGATTGAAACAAACTCTTTTTCTGTGTGTTCCCCTTCCCCGAAGGGACCAAGCCCATCAAGAATCTGTAAATTATGATTTCCTTCGGAAAGTATATTTGCCTCGGAAGAACCATAGCCAACTGTAAAATTGAGATCTTGTCCCAATCTATTAGCTGATGCTCTCGCAAAGGAATTCAGTTTGTTACTCCTATTTTTTACGAATATCGGAAACTCTGCTTTATATTTTATTTGAGACTCGAGCTTGTGATTATTTCTAGTTTCTTTGACTATCTGGGTTAGCCCGTTCTTAAGTCGTGATTGCTCGGGATACGTCAAATACCTTGCTTCTCCAGTTAATTTGGCATTATCAGCTAAAACATTGACTGCGCTGCCCGATTGGATAGTCCCAATATTCAGAGTGGTACCTAAACTGTAGTCGGCAAGTCTCTCTATTTTCTTTATTATTTCCGCTATTGCAAAATTGACTGATACGCGATCTTCTTTGTTTACTATCTCTCCTGAATGTCCACCTGGTCCTTCAATATGTATTTCGTATAGTATCGCCCCTTTTCTCGAATCAAGGAGAGTTAGTCCGCCTCTAGATTTATTTGCTTCAAATACCAAGGCGTACTCTGCTTCTTTGCTTAATTTTTTTAGTAATGTTGCATAATTTGGGGTTCCAACTTCTTCCTCTGGACTAATTGCAACTATTACATTTGCAAGCTTTCCTTCTCCCCTTAAATCTGATAATGCCTCGTAGATAGTCATTATTCCTGCTTTCATGTCGCAAGCTCCTGAACCTAAAAGCTTGTCGCCCCTGATAGTCACATCACGTGCTGGGAGGACTGTATCAACATGCCCACTTAGTAATACTGTGGGGTTGTTAGTGCGTAATTCACTACTTCGGTATACGTAAAACCTGCCAGATTCTTTATGTTTGTAAGTCTCAGAAACTAGCCCCAGATCAGAAAATAAACTATATAAATATTCTTGTGCAAGATTCACTCCTGAGGTATTTTTAGTCTGAGAATCGATTTTTAGCAATTCCATCAATCTGTTTATTCTTTTGATCATCATCTGTCTTATAAAATAAAAAATCCCGCTGTTGCGGGAATAGTCGGAATTATTTTTGTCTAGATATTACTGAGACATCCTTACCACCCGCTTTAAGCGAGAAAAGAAAAAAAAGAAGTTACCTTTTAAGTACCTGCTCATAATATATAAAATTATAGCATGTGTTTACTTGTAAGAATAGCTCTGTACATCGGATAAAAAAGTGAGCTTATTGTGTTGTATTATAAACGACCATGAAAGATATAAAGAACAAAATCATAACGCTAGACGGCGGTACAGGTAGGGAATTGGAGGCACAAGGTGCTTCGATCGATCCACCATTATGGTCTGCTAATGCTTTAATAGACGATCCGAACGTTGTCAAGAACGTACACAAGTTGTTTATAGATGCTGGGTCTGAGGTTATTACCACAAACACATATGCTGTTACTAGGTATAATCTGGGAAACGCAGGTATGGCTAAAGCCCAAGGGGAACTATTAGATATTGCCTACGAACAAGCCAGACTTGCCAAACAAGAAGCAGACAACGATGTAAGAATTGCAGCCTCTATTCCACCACTTACTGAAACATATAGAGCAGATCTCGTATTGGGCGAGGAGGATTTAAAAGATGAATACGAATTTCTCATTGGTAAGTCGATTGCGAATAACGTAGATATCCTTCTGGCAGAGACGCTCTCGGATGCTAAAGAGGCTAGGATAATCGTTGAGCTAGTCGAGACAATAAAGGCTGCACCCCCATTATGGATTAGTTTTACTGTAAATGAACAAGGTGATCTTCGTAGTGGTGAATCCCTTAGTGAGATTGCAAAGGAATTAGTGGCAAAGGGGGTAAACGTAGTGCTAGTTAATTGCTCTACTATGCAAAACATCAATCGCAGTATGGAAATACTTGGAGAATTATCTAAAAAGATTGATTTTCAGTTTGGAGCATATGGAAATCGCTATAATGAAATAAGAAAGGATTATAAACTCGAGCTTAAGTCAACAGAGCTAAAAGAAGACCTTTGCCCAGCTGACTATACTGAATCAGTCAAGTACTGGATCCAACAGGGCGCAACTATAGTCGGAGGCTGCTGCGGCATTGGACCTGAGTATATTAGAGATTTACTAGAGAATATTGGATAGACATCGGTGCTAACTAAACAGAAATACCAAGCTGCAATAAATTTCCTTTCAATGTATGCTAGGAAGATTGATTTAGAGCTATTCAACTACGCTATCAACAATTCCCCAGCAGATACTGTGCTCAAGGAACTACTTAAATACCAAAATGATGATGGTGGATTTGGCAACGCCTTGGAGCCAGATGCAAGAGTGCCTGAATCATCCCCTTTGGCTACGACAGTTGCAATGCAATATGTTTCAAAAAAGCTTAAGGAAAATTCTACTGAAAAGAGTCAAATCATCAATTCAGCTCTGAATTACTTTGATAGTACGTATCAGGAATCTACGATGCAGTGGTTTTCATATACAGAGCAAGTAAACGACTATCCACATGCACCTTGGTGGGAATTCAAGGATGAAGATCAATTATCAGATGAAAACTGGGGAAATCCGACAGTAGAGGTACTTGGATATATTAATAAATATTGTGGTATTAGTGCAGAATCTAAGTATTATGAAGCATTCCAGAAAGCCAAAGATAGATTGAAAAAACGATCATATATAGAGCAGCATGAACTACTATGCTATGTTAGATTTTACGATTATTTAAGTGAAGAAGATCAAGACGATCTATATGACATCATTGAAACCCATTTGTTGAGGACTGTAGAGACAGATCCAAGTAAGTGGGGGAGTTATCTGCCTATGCCATTAGACTATATCAAAGCCCCGAGCTCACCATTTATATCTAAATTTGAGAAGAGCATTAAAGAGAATCTAAAGTTATTGATCGAGTCTCAACAGGATGATGGTGGGTGGTATCCAACATGGGATTGGAGTGGGAATTACCCTAATGAGTGGAAAGGAGCAAAGAAAGAATGGGCTGGATATCTTACCGCTCAGAACATGATAACCTTAGATAGATTTAACTTGATTATGAGATAACATGGGGCATATTTCAGAAGAAACTTTGCTAGCTAGGTTGAATGAAGCGAAAGCAAAGATAGACTTTGATTCCCACTGTTTCCACTATAAATCACCAGACAAATTCTACATAGTAAAAGCTGTGGCTCTGCTAGAAGAGTAGGAAAAGCCTGGGGTAGTTTATCAAGCTCAATATGGGAAGAAAACAATTAAGTTTAGGCCGATAATGCTTGCTGCTGGTATCATTATCATTAATGAGGGGGACGAAGTGTTGCTGGGAAAGCGTGGTGAAAAAAGTAAGAACCAACAAGGTAAGTGTGAATCTACAAGTGGAAGGCTAGAGCGTCGAGAGAGTTTCGAGCAAGCAGCTTTGAGGGAGGTAAAAGAAGAGAGTGGAGTTGATATTGAGGACCTGAAAGAGGTCTACTCTACCCCATTCTACGAAGAAGATGAGGATCTGAACTGGTTTTACAAGGTTTGCACAGGAAGAATTATGGGAGATCAGGAACCAAAGATTTCGAATTCCTTGGATGGTTGTAGTGTAAAATTGTAGAAGTATGGGCAAAATCAAGAAATTAGAACTTTTAAGAAATTATATTAGCCTCGATACATCACGTAAAGACGGGAAGTACTACACAGAGGCTGCGGAACTTATTGCAGGAGAGCTTAAGGCAATTGGTCTTGATGCAGAGTTAATAGAAGTTCCAGAAGATATCGCAGGTGCTGCAGGTAGGGTCAATGTTATTGCGAGGTCGAAGACGAAAGAAGACCTCCCTACCCTACTAGTGTATAACCATATGGACGTTGTGCCAGCAAATTACGATGGGGCATTTGAGCTAAAAGAAACGAATGTAGTCTTGTATGGAAGAGGGGCAGCTGATCATAAAGGTTCTAGCGTCGCATTAATCGAAGCACTTTCTGAAGTAGGTCTCGAAAGACTTCGCTTTAACTTGGTAATGATCTTTACAACGGACGAAGAGACAGAGCAAATGGCTCAGCTAGAATATTTGGAAAGTAAACTAAATTTGCCAGAAAATACTATCTGCTTCGACCCAGATACGATGGCAGGTGGAGTAACGGTTGCTCACCTAGGTACTTGGCACTTTACTCTAACTGTTAAAGGGAAGTCTGCACATTCGGCTGCGAGCCATCTTGGGGTGAATGCGATCGAAAAGTCATTTCTTCTCGCACCAAGGTTTTTCGAACTGAAAGCTAAACAAGAGGCAATTACTTCGAAAGTACCAGCGTTCGGTGGTGAGCAGGTGCGCAACCGTTTTAATGTGAACATGTTAAATGCTGGGACTGCGCAGAATGTTGTTCCAGAATTTGCAGAACTACAAATAGACTGTAGGTTTGTGCCTGAAGCCAATATTTCTGAGCAGACAAGATTAATACGAGATGAAATAAACAAAGAAGCAGAAAGGCTTGGTATAGATATCGAATTCTCTAATGAGCAGATTATCCCAGGCAATATTACCCAACATGCAGAGGCAGATGTTCTCGATAGAGTAATTAAGGAAGTGACTGGTACTGGCGGCGGACAGTACGCAGTTATGGGATCAACCCCAGTTGCTGCTTGGTGCGCATCATTGCAGATTCCACATATAGGCTTGGGAGTGGCAAGAGTCGAATCTAGTATGCATGGAGTAGACGAAAACTGCCTTGAGCAAGATTACCTAGATCTAGCCGAGATCTTTAAGCGATATGTTGTTAAGTAAACACATATCCCATAATATGTTATAATCTACAGTACTGAGTAATTTGGCAGATATTTCGGT
>JBMCLZ010000043.1:0-6809 GCA_048615025.1 Candidatus Dojkabacteria bacterium
GGGTCGAAGTCTGAGCCACCTTTTCCAGCACCTAAAGGCAGTCCTGTAAGTGAGTTCTTAAAGATTTGCTCGAACCCCAAAAACTTTAAGATACTTAAATTTACACTAGGATGAAACCTGAGCCCACCTTTGTAAGGACCGAGGGCTGAGTTAAATTGCACGCGGTATCCGGTGTTAACCTGTACTGTGGCAGAATCATCGACCCAAGAGATACGAAAAGTAATTGTCCTCTCAGGTTCAACCAACCTTTCCAACAAACTATCTTCAGTGAACTCAGGATTTTGCTTCAGGAAATCTGCTAGAGAATAGAAAACTTCCTCTGCAGCCTGAAGAAACTCTTTTTGTTCTGGATACTTATTCTCTATACTATTTAGGATCGAGTCTACACTATTTGGCTTCTTATTTTGATTCATTTACTAATTTAGCACTATTTACACAACAATCTCTACCTTATCTGTATAGAATGCAACGAAATTGCTAAAATCCTTGCCCACTTTCTCTGGAGCACCTTGCATAGGATCCGAGTAGTACCAAGCTGCATTTTCGAAGGTTTCGTCTCCGACAACAATGTTGTAATAGCTCGCTACTCCCTTCCAAGGACAGGTTGTGGTGTGATCGCTTTCTTGGAGATACTCTCTCTTCACAGAACCTGGAGGGAAATACTGATTCCCTTCGATCTCTATACACTCGTTAGATTCTGCAATAACTACATCTCCGATTTTAGCTATCATTTTTATTTTCTAATATTTTATCTTCTAACTTTGCTCGCCTCGATCTAAATCTTGGTTTGATCTTCGTATCTACAATTGGATCGATGGTTTTACTTGTGAGTAAGGACCAAACTCCAACCCTGTGACTCAAAACAGCTATCATAATAATTAATGCCCCAATAACCAGTTGAAGAACCTGATCTGTCTCTAGGTCTGTTCTTGGCAACTGTTCACTAATAAGAGGAGGGGTACACTGATCACTACAGTTAAAAGTTCCATCTATACATCTTTCTAGCGCACATGTTCCGTCTGGAGCACAGATATGATCGTCTGGGCAATCTGAGTCTGTAGAGCAAGAATCACCGCAGAGCGGATCAGCAGCATCAGGAGCACATAAACATATTTCGTCTATACAACTAGCTCCAACCTCACAGGTAAGTCCTGGTTCGCCACATTCTTCACCTGGGTCAATTATCCCATTGCCACAACTCGGGTCGGCTACATTAATTGGATTACACGCATCATCTATACAAGCCCCTGGGGTTAGACATTCTGGAAGCTTACAAATTCCCTGATCACAAACATGACCATTTATGCAGTCTCCATTTGCTGTACAGACCTCTCCACATTGCGCCAAACTCGGATCTGTAGGTGTTGGTGTTGGCGTTGGCGTTGGCGTTGGTGTTGGCGTTGGCGAAGGAGTAGGTTCTGGTGCGGCACAATCTCCTGTATAACTCGCTGTACCATGAGGTCTATTCCCATCGAAAAAGTCGATCTGGACACAATAACCACAACCAACTCCTACTACTGCTGTTGTTACTCTCTCCCCTTGTGATGCATTATAAGTCCCACGGTTGTCGCTGGTTCCGACGCAATCCCCACTTGTTGTCCCAGCTGGAACTTGCCTAAAGTAAGTTTCGATTGCAAGCCCATTACAGCGGGGTTCGTTGCCAACTTGCAAATATGAGTCAGTTACAGAAGGGTTATCGATAATACAACCTGCAACTCCGCTTCCTCCACCGCCGCCGTCTCCTCCTCCAGAGCCTCCACCACAAGCGGGTGTTCCGCCAACATTAGCATCTGCAACATTTCCGACCCCACAAAACTCTTCTGCCCTTTGCTGACAACTTGCTTGGGGAGCATTGCAATCTGAGCCTGCTTCCCTACCATCGTTACATCTAACTCCCCCACAAGCAATGCCACTAGCTGCAGCATCGTCTGGTGCAGTACTTGGAGTTTCTTGAAGCTGCATCGCAATATACACGCCAGCAGCTGTGATTACCCCTAAGGCAACAATAACAATAAGAAGTTTAGAGAAGTTTGATTTGAACATTAACTTAATAATGGCTTTTTTTCTTGAACTTTGCAACCAGTATTTTTAACTCATCGGGAAGATCCACCCTATCCTAAAGAACAAGAAACGGCGCTGGAAATAAATTCGAGTAGTTTCTACGTTCCATTCTTTGCGATTAATATGTAAATCATTCGCTTAGAATTGTATCTTAACTTCGTGCTGGATATTAAGGGACACATACAGATGTTATTAAGCCTATTAAAATTTTGTTCATATTTATGCATTATTAAAATTAGTTATAGCGAACCCAAGTTTTCAACTTCGTATTTTCATAATATTTCTCGTTCAAATTACTACCTCAATTTTACTAGAAAACTCTTGGCAAGACCACGTAAATTCGATCTGAGCTATTCCAGGACTTGCAGGTATAGACTAATAGCTGATCATCTCTGGTTGAGGGATTATTTACTTTCACAATTTTTAATAACTAAATTTTGTCAAATATTCTTATGCGGAGATTCTAATTTACAAAAACCCAATTACATTTGGCAAACTCTAATTGGGGTAATGTGACCCTACGGGGAATCGAACCCCGATTGCATGATTGAGAATCATGTGTCCTAACCGTTAGACGATAGGGCCATGTTCTTGTCTCAGGCTTTTACTTTTACTTTTCTTCCGTCCCCGCAGGCTCCTCAGCTGCTGTTTCTTGCTTGTCTGCCTTTGGTTCATCTTTTTCTTCAAACTCAGTATTGATTCCAGTAGCTGTATCAGCCTTCCCCCCAGTTGTTTGTGCGGCCTCGCCCTCTGCTTCGGGTTCCATAGCTTCGCGAGCTTTGCGGGAGATCTCTTCTGCGTCGACTTTTCCTTCTAGCACGTCGTCGAGTTTTGCCCCACCCTCTGAGACTATATCTAGCATCCAACCCGTAAGCTTCGCAGCCAGTCTAACGTTTTGCCCTTCTTTACCAATTGCAAGAGAAAGCTGGTCGTCGCTAACAGTAATCTTAGCTTTCTTAGCCTCTTCGTCGATAATCTCTACATTTTCAGATTGAGCTGGGCTAATAGCGTTTGCGATAAATGTCTTGGTATCTTCACTCCAAGAAATAATATCGATTTTCTCTTCGCGCGAGCCAAACCGTAGTTCGTTCATTACTGCACTAATACGCATTCCTCTTTGCCCCACAAAGGACCCGATCGGGTCGATCCCTTCTACGTTAGAGCTAACAGCAATCTTAGAGCGTGAACCTGCCTCTCTGGCGATTTTCTTAATCTCGATAGACTCAGAGGTAAGCTCAGGAACTTCCAGCTCGAACAAAGCCTCCAAAAACTCTGGTGCCGCCCGCGAGACGATCATAGTTTTCCCGTTTTCGTCTTCTGTGATTTCTTTAATAAGAACCTTGTGTCTATTTCCACTCTTATAAAATTCGTTTTTGATTCTCTCTTCGTCTGGCATAATTGCAGTAGTTTTGCCGATTTCCCAGATTACCTTGTCGCCTTCCATACGCTGAACTACAGCATATTCGACTTCACCAATTCTATCTTGATAAGCCTTAAGCTGGGTTTCTTTCTCGACCATACGCACCTGCTGCATAATTGCTTGCTTTGCAGCCTGAGCCGCAACACGCCCGAAATCTCCCTCTGGCGTAACATCTAAACGTAGCTCATCTCCAATTTCTGCCGTTTCATCGTAATCTTTTCCCTGTTCTAATGTAAGCTCTTTGTGCTCATCGATTACATCTTCGACTATCTTATATACCTGGTAGACTCCAATTTCACCCGCATCAGGATCGATTTCTACTTCAATAACTATTTGGTCTTCTACCTCATAGTTACTTAAAAAACCTGCCTTAATTGCGTCTGCCACAGCGGTTAAAACCTGGTCTGTTTCGATACCTCTCTCGGCTGCGATCTGGTTAATCGCTGCAGTTAAATCTGATTGCACTGCCATATCAATACTTTTCTGTTAGAATTTAGCTACTTTAACAAATTGATTTTAACAGATTATGGGCGTGTTCGATAATATTTATTCGCACGGAAAACGGAGAGAGCAGGGTAAACAAGAGCCTCTAGAGTTGAGCTTAGACCTCGACGAGGACCCATATGCCAAATACGAGGAGGCAGAAACAAGACAAGAAACTCCAAAATTCCAGCCAAACTCACAAGCAAACGCCCACGAGAAAGCGATTGTAAAAGCAAGCTCATCTGCTGGGGGAGAAGACCAGATGGGTTTCGGGATCGAGGTGCAAAGAGTTACTTTTATCCAAAAATGGAGAGAATCAATCAAGGAATGGGAACAAATGATTCAAGTGCTACCATATTGGAAAAGCGAAATTAATGTAGCAAACATAGTACTGAGCTTCACAGCAGTTGTGTCTTTTATAGGGATTTTGCTGGTCAATTTCAACGAACTACCAAATGAACTTCCCCTGTTTTATTCTCAAACAGAGAACAATTGGTACCTTTTAGAGAAAGAGCTGATGATTTTTCTGAGTGGGGCTTTGTTTAGCGTTGAGCTTATTTTACTCAGGCTTATGCGCTTAGTGTACAATTTCGATAGAAGACTGAGCGTAGTAATCGCAGGTACGCAAGTGTTCTTAAACTTGATCTTAGTGATTGCGATTATACAAATTGTAAGTTTAGTAATGATTTAATCATGTCTGATATGCAAAATATTCTGACAAAACTAGAAGAATTCTTTTTTTTATATGATGCATATCTTTTTGTCGCTTTTCTTTCTGCATTAATTGCATTTTTTCTAACACCATTAACAGGGAGTATCTCACGACGATTGCAAGCAGTAGATTTGCCCCCTCACCTGCGCAAGAACGGCGATCAGACCAAAGAGAGAAGGATTCACAAGGAAGTGATGCCCAATCTTGGAGGTCTGGCCGTTTTTGCTGGGTTTTTGTTAACAATAATGATTGTCTTTTTCACTAATACTAGTGCATTCCAGGAACTACAAAATATTTTTGAAACCCAGGATCGTATTAGTTCACAACAGTTCTGGCACATAGTATTTGGGGTCAGCTTAGTGGCAATTGCAGGTTTTTGGGACGCATGGAAAGATATGCCCGCAAAATCTCAGTTTTTATGGCAGTTTGTTGCGGCTTTAGTCATTACTTTGGGAGGAATCAGGATCGACTTCATTCAAATATTAGGCATGAGTGTCGAATTCGAAATAATTCGTTGGGATTTTACTCTATTAGGGCTAGACCTTTCTTTTAGTTTACTTTCAGATCTAATAACTATTCTTTGGATTGTTGGTCTCATTAATGCGATGAACTGGGTGTCTGGGATCGATGGTTTAGGAGGCATGATGAGTGCCTTTGCCTCTATTACTTTTCTCTTTATTGCAGTTAAATTTGATGTAGTTGTAGCAGCGATCTTAGCAGCAGGCTTAGCTGGCGCCATACTTGGGTTTTTGCCATTTAACCTGCCACCAGCTAAAACATTTAACGGTTCGGCTGGGGATATGGTACAGGGATACTTGCTCGCCATACTTGCAATTATCTCTGGCGCAAAATTAACAGCATCTATTATTCTGCTAGCTATTCCAATTATAGATGCTGTCTGGGTGCTTTCTGGCAGAATCAAGAATAATCCAGATCTGTGGAAGAATCCAATGAGGATAATGAGTATAAGCGATAAGTCTCATCTCCACCATAGACTTTTAGATCTCGGGTTTTCCGTTAAAGGAACTTTGGTAACCGAAATGACAATATTCCTTGCATTTTGCGTTGCTGCATATTATTTTGCAGGTTTTCGCGGGGAGGCGGTGCTTGCTATTGGTATGGTATTAATTGCATTTGCAATTCTGGCTCTAATTTCTATATGGCGCAATCGCAAACTAATCAAAAGGAATGCAGAGGGTAATGGGCAAGAACAAAATCAACAGCCAAAAACTAAGTCTCGTATTGTTAGAGAAGAGACTCCGGAAGAAAAGTATGCCTACTAGTAATCTAAAAACAAGAGAAGAGAAAATATACAGGTTTCTGGCTAATAGTCCAGATGATCTGGGTTTTGAAAAGTTAGCAGAGGAACTAGGAATTAGTAAAAAGAATCTAGAAGAAGATCTAGAGAAACATTATTACCTTGCACCAAACAATCTCTTGCGGGCCCAAAGATATTTGGCGATGCTTTCGATCATTTTGGCCGTTGCCCTTACTATTCTACAAATAAGTCAGGATCCTTTAGCAATAATTATGGCTGCAGCAGTAGGGTTTGTAATATCTATTCCCTATACACTAATCTATCTTGCTCTGAGTGTGGGGCAGCAAAGGAGTAAAATTAAATTTATCTATTATTTTTCCTTTGTATATACAATTTTTTTAAGCTTTGTCTTTTCGATCTTCGCTATTTTGTTACAGTTATATATGGCAGGGTTGATACCTGTTGTCATTAGTGTTTTGTTTTATTTTGAGCTTCAGAAATTACATAAACTGATCTCTAAGCTAAATGGAAGTTAAAGAAATTGTGAACTGGCAAGAGTGGGAGGATTTGCTACTTACTTCTAGCGAATACAGTTTCTTGCAGTCGTGGCAGCAAGGGGAGTTGCAAACCGCTTTGGGAAATAGAGTAGGGAGACTTGCATATTCTATAGATGGAATGCCCTTAGTTTTATTGCAATATGTGATTGTCGCAGCAAAACGAGGAAAAGTTATGCAGTTAAGGCACGCGCCAGTTTTTCTAGATGGCTACCTTCGACTCGAACTAGAGCAAAAACAGGCTATATGGCAGGAAGTCCTATCTGATATTAGGGAAAGGGCAAAGTTGGCTGATTGTCATTTTATTAGAGTTCAAGCCTT
>JBMCLZ010000044.1:0-6808 GCA_048615025.1 Candidatus Dojkabacteria bacterium
CAAAGGTTGAGTATATAAGAATAAATGGAAGAGAACTACCTTTAGAAGCTTTCTTGAACAGCGGTGGTGTAGTAACAGCGCAAGGCTCAGAATGGAGGTATATTTTAAGAGAATACTGGAGCGGTAGTAGCTTGGAAACGCCTAGAAAGCTAATCTGTGTACCAATAATACCAAATACTGAGGGAATGGATAAAGTATCTGAAATATTTGCGCAAAGGCTTCCGTATTACCCTATCGAGCTAGGTGAATATGAAGGATTGAAGTATATATTAATGGAGCATGAATTAGTTCCTGCATTTGAGAAATATGCAGCTATAGAGAGGATACTAACTATGGAGATAACCCAACTCTACCTAAACTCATATTTCATTGAGTGGGCGTTAGACGATGCGAGAACTGAGAATTTAGCTATCGAGCTAATAGAAAGATACTTCGAGAGCATTAAGAACAATATGGGGAATCACTTTCTTCCTTTTAACCCTGGCTCTGAGACTGCTATGGATTCCCTAGCAAAAGAGAGAATACCAACCCTAGCTTACCCAACAGAGAACCCACACGCGACGGGAGAGAGCTCTTTCATCGACTACCTAGCTGAAATGAAACTTCTTTTTACCCAAAAAGAATTCAGGGGTAATTTATCGCAGAAAAGTGTAGAAGATCTACTTGAGAAGGTATGGGAAATGCAAACAAGACCTATATATGAACTAGAGAAGAGGCTATATGGAAAATCAGCAAATGCAAAAAGAATAATCGAAACAGCTAAAGAAAAGAAAGTCGAAACATTCGGATGGCTAGAAGAAGGGTTATCAAAAAAGCCTCCAAAAAGGAATAGTTTTGAAGAAGAGATGGCTGCCCTTAGAAAGGAGTATCACTCTCATCAAATCAATGACCGTCAGTTTGAAATTTACGCATCAGGTAGCCAAGCAGCTAGATTGCGTTTAGTAAAGGATCAAGAGGACAAACTCAATTTAGAAATGGAAATGGGAGTGAAAGCGACAAAAGTCGCTGCTGCTATATACCAACTAATTAAATGTGGATTTGACAAACAGATAGTTATTACATTCTTAGGAGTTAAATACCTCATTAATTCAGAAGGGATAAGTATACATGAAGGAGAACCTAATGACTTTTTCCTTGAGGATATGCAGAAGATCATCGCGAGAATTGATAGCTTATATGCTGAAGAGTAATTTTCTTCTGAACTAAATCGCTAGAGCTTAGTAGCTAAATATTTCTTCTGCCGTTTTGCTAGTTGGAAGTGGGATCTGGCGATTTGATTTACAAGCTCTTCCTGATCTGTGTAGCACCCTTCTAACACCTGCCTATAGCCGCTGGCGTTTGCGACCTGGTCTGAGAGCTTGCCTCTTCGCTGGAGATAGACGAGCAATTTGCACTCTTCCAGTAAGCCATTATCTAGCATTTTGCGCGCCCTTTTTAAGAAGAAGTCAAAACTTGGAGAAAACTTTTCCGAAAGATTAGTGATTTTCACATGCTCGTAGATTCTCTTCGCGGAGTTCTGCAAACTAGACTCTTCCCCAACCCTGAGCTTAGCCAAAACATTCTGAAGTCTTCTCGGATTCTTTCTGTCCGAATCGTTCAAGACAGATAGATCAAACCCAAATGCTTTCAGCTCTTCTGCTAGAGAATCTGGGTCGTCACCTATTGTCTCGACAATTTTCTGCTTTGTCTTTTCTAAATCTTTATACCCCTCGAGGTTGTAGTCGTAAATGGTAGCAACGATATACATGCCGCTGCCACCAACAAGAAGTGGAACCTTACCCCTCTTCTGAATCTGAGCAATAACATCTCTTGCTAATCTCTGATACTCCGCTACAGAAAAACTATCCGCTACAGAGATGAAATCGAATAAATGAATCGGTGTACTGCCGAAAACTGATAGATCGCCTTTGTTATTACCAACAGAAAGCTCGCGGTAAATCTGCATCGAGTCGGCATTAACAAGCTCGTAAATGTCTGGATTTTGAGTGATTCGCTCCAGCGCAAGTGCACTCTTCCCTGTCCCTGTAGCTCCAGTTATGATTTCTAGCATTTCCATCTTATAATTATAACTAATGCAACTAAATGAGCAGCAACAAGCAGCAGTAGATTCGATATATGGTCCTGTAATGTTAGTAGCAGGTCCAGGTAGTGGAAAGACCCAAGTATTGGCAAGGAGAATTGCCAACATAGTAGAACAAACCGACACACCAGCAGAAGCCATTCTGGCACTTACCTTTACCGAAAAGGCAGCTTACAACATGAAAAAAAGGCTAGCTGCAATAATGGGTCCAGAAGGTTATAAGGTTAATACCACGACTTTTCATAGCTTTGCGAATGATGTAATCCAGACATATCCAGAAAAATTCCTTTTCGCAAAAAACCTACAACAAGTTGATGAACTCTCGAAGCTGAAGCTTGTGCAGAAGGCGATAACAGAGTGCGAGCCAAAAAGACTCACTACATTGGCAGATCCATATTACTATCAGAGAGAGATAATTTCCCAGATAGCGAATCTAAAGAAAGAAGGAATAAATCCAGAAGAGTACTTGGGAATAATCGAAATGCATAAAGATCATTTCGAGGCAAATAAGAGCAATAACCCCAAAACAGGGAAATTACAAAAAAAATGGGCGGACTACGAAAAATCAATCGAAAAAAATGAGGAGTTGCTTGCAATCTATAGGAAGTATCAAAACGAGCTCTTGAATGAAGGACTATACGATTATGAAGATATGATCATGTTTGTGGCAAATACTCTAAGCTCAGACGATGATCTCAAGCAAGAGTTGCAAGAGAAGTATCTGTTCGTCTTGGTAGATGAATATCAGGATACAAACGGAGCGCAAAACAAAATCTTGATGCAACTTACAGACTACGAACAACCAAATATTTTTGTTGTAGGAGACGAGGATCAGTCTATTTATAGTTTTCAAGGGGCAAATCTTAAAAACATCTTAGAGTTTAAAGAGGTATTTCCAGATGCAAAAGTAATTACAACGAAATATAACTACCGCTCGGTACAAGAGATTTTAGACCTAGCAACTGGGATCATAGAGAAGAACCCAGAAAGGCTTGGCAAATTTTTCGAGGATATCGACAAACAGCTGGTTAGCGCTGGTGCTCAGAAGAACGCAAAAATACGCGTGGTGCATGCAGCAGATGGATATCAAGAAGTAGAATACATCGTCTCGGAAATAAATAATCTAATAAACTCTGGAGAGAAAGCAGAAGAGATAGCCGTCTTATTCCATACGCATAGAGATGCGCTCGATCTGATCGAGCGCTTAGAAAAAACAGATATCCCGCTTCAAGTGAAGACAAAAGCAGAGGGAGTGAACTCGATCGCAGTGAAGCAGATGCTTGCGATCTTAAACTGGCTTAGCGACCCCCTAGACTCGACAAGCCTAATCGAGATCTTACACTTCGACATCTGGAACATTCCAGCGATAGATTTGTACAAACTGCTGCATTTATACGGCAACAGCGACGAAGAGCTAATCGAGATCATGATGTCTGAGAATCATCTCCTGATTTCAGGAATAGAAGATAAGAAGAAGTTGCAAGAGATTAGCCAAAAGCTGCTAGAGCTGCGCAAGTATGCCAACAACGAAAAGCTCTCTGTGTTTTGTATCGAACTAATAAACCAACTCGGAATACTAGATAAGCTCCAAGCAGATGGAAGTATCGAAAAAATATTTCAACTCAGAGATTTGATTCTCTTTATTCGCTCTCGCGAATCGAAAAACTCCGAGTACAGTTTAACTGAGCTTAGAGAAGACATCTCGAAGCTGCGTGAAAATAATCTAGACTTCTCTAGAAATGGTGTCGAGGAATTCGTAGGGGGGGTTAATCTGCTCACAGCACATTCTGCAAAGGGACTGGAGTTTAAGCATGTTTTTCTAATAAGAACTACAAACGGAAACTGGGGTAATAGACGTAATAGAAGTCTAATTAAGCTGCTAGATCTAAAAGAGCCTGGGATTAAAGATAAAACTATCGAAAAGGAAGCAGCCGAAAACGAAGAAAGAAGGTTGTTTTTCGTGGCACTTACCCGGGCAAAGCAATCTCTAACTCTAAGCTACTCAGACTCGTATGTAGACCCACTAAGAGGTGGTGTGCAGACTAGTAACCCGAGTCCTTATCTGGCAGAGATCCCAGCCTCTCTCTACGAGCAGTTAGATCTTCCAGATCGTGATGCAGATTTGTCTGTCTATTTTTCGAATCCAAAATACCAGTTTAATGTTAAGAACCTCGAGGATGCGCGGGTTAGAGATTACCTTAGCGGGATAATCAGTAGTAGTTTTAAGCTTTCTGCTAGCAGCCTTAACGCTTATCTCAAAGATCCAGAGCAATTTTTGTACGAAAAAATCCTTCGAGTTCCTAAGGGTGCAGCTACGGTTTTAGAGCTGGGAAGTGCGATTCACGAAGCACTTGAGCTGTACCATAGAAAACTACAAGCAGATAACGAACTAACCCAGCTTCAGGTGCTGCAAACTGTTGCTGCTGAGCGGCTATCGAAAGCGCAACTTCTTTCCGAAGAAATACTCAGAGGAACGAACGAAGCGAAAACGATATTGGAAAGCTATTATCCTAACCTTGAATCAAAACAAGAAAATATTGTTGCGGTAGAATTTTTCGCAAAGGCAAATCTAGGGGAAATTCCGCTTACAGGTAAGTTAGACTTGGTGAGAAAAAGCAATGTGCAAGAGATTTCTGGAGAATTTGTAGACGTTATAGATTTCAAAACTAGTACGCCTAAGTCGAGAAACGAAATTCTTGGGGTGAAGAATGTTGCTCCAAACGCTAAGGATAACTACAGGCAACTTCTGTTCTATGCTCTTTTAGCACAGCTAGACCCTAACTTTAAGTGGCAACTAAACTGTGTTGCTTTGGATTACGTTAGACCTAACGCGAGCGGCAAGTTTAAACGGGAAGAATTTGTGGTTTCAAGTGCTGAGCTAGAGGAGATCGAGTTGCAAATTAAGGACACATGGCAAAAAATAGTTAATCTGGAATTTTATCCTCACTCAGAGTAACGTATGCGGAGGAATTTTTCTAAATACCAACTGTTGCCGGCATTACGATAGTCTAGCGCGGCAAATTCCAAAGCTAACTCTTTTCCAATATAGCGCATATGCCAAGGTTCGTAGGTGTAGCCAGTTAGCTCCTGCTTGCCATCTGGATAGCTAACAACAAAGCCATACTCCGGGCCCTTTTCTGCCATAAATTCCCAAAGAGCGACGTTGCTTTGGTCGCCTCTACTAAATGCTTGGCAGTTCATACATCCTATATCTACTGTTGTCCCGAGCTGATGCTCACTGTGCCCAGGTCTTGCGGAGTATACATTTGCAGCAATCTCCGCTTCTGCTTGTCCTTTGCCGCGCGCCACTTCTCTATCTACCCAGTAGTTAAACGTGTCTACTTGAGTCTGATAACTCCTATAAGCTGAATTGATCTTTGGGTAATGACCAGCCGCGTTTGCTGCCTTAAAAAGATCGCTTAGGGCAGTTCTTGTTTCTGGTGTTAAACTACCACCTCCGGGAAGCTGAGAGGGCACGACGCTTGGAACATACGAGGGAGAAAGTGCCCAACTTTTCCCGACAGGATACAAAAAGCAATCTGAGCAGCTACTAACTTTTTCGGGTCCAGAGTATGAGCTTCCTGCAAGATTCACTCTGATGTCTGCAGGAGCAAACTCAAAAGAAGATGCTATTTGCCTATCTAACAATTCTTCTGCGCGCAAGATCGTTACCAGGCTTTCCTCGCTAGCCAAGCTATTCCCTTTCTCGATTCTAATCGTAGAAGTAAAACTAAGAAAAAGCATACCCGTGCTAAAGCCCAAGAAAAAATAAACAGCAATATTGCGAATCATTTACTTAGATTCTAACAAGTTCCTAGCCTAATACAATTTGGGTGGAGTGTTATCTACCCATATCTTAATCGGTTTAGGCTCTGCGAATTTATATCCTAATTTATCTAAGCCAAATAATCTTATAAAGTAGATTCCGTCTTCTAGTAATTTCCCATCTTCGTTTTTACCATCTAGGATATAAGCAGAGCTACTGCGATTCACAATCTCCCAAGAACTACTATAAAGTTCATAGTTTAGCTCTGCCAATTCTTCTTTTGCAGTTACGATTATCTCAGTGGAGTCGAATAAACCATCGTTGTTTTTGGGAGAGATCTTGCTGTTATTTGTTCCGGCTATAATTTCTAATAAATCGTTGACTTGCTCTAAGGTTAGTAAACTTGGCTCAGACAGATTTCCTGCTTTGTCGAATGCACTAATTCTGTATTCGTAGCGTTTATTTTCCAAGGGAGTTGCGGAGCGGAAATTTAGCTCATTAGTAGTGAACTCAGAGTTATGAAAACAGCTGTTTTGTTCACAAATTTCGACAAATACTCTTTCTCTGTCTTGATTCTCTTCTAGAATAAAACTAACACCACTTCTAGAACCAACAGGGCTATGATAGAGAACTTTTGGCACTTCAGGGGGTTTTGTATCGATATCTATTTCCCCAAGCGAAACAGTGTTACTGTAGCCTCCGTCTACAAGGTAAGCTTTTAGCTCATGTACTCCGTCTTCTAAAAAGCTCGCAAAGCGCAGCTCCTGCCCATTTTTTGTACTAGAATATATCTCGCTCCCTCCGGCTATAATAGATAAGCTCGCGTTAGATTCTGCATCGGTAAAGGCAGTTTTGAAGTTAATCTGGCAACCTTCAGACTCAGCGCAATCTTTGTTAAACATATTAAGTTCATCTTTTCTAAACTCGAAGTAATCTAGTTTTGCTGGTGTATTCTGCTCGTA
>JBMCLZ010000045.1:0-6805 GCA_048615025.1 Candidatus Dojkabacteria bacterium
AAACACAAGATTTCTCGATGGTGAGCAAAGTAATGATGAACATGAAAGAATAGAACTTGCTAAAGACTTAGTTGTAGGAAGTGATCTCTATATCAACGACGCATTTCCAGATTATCGTATTGCAGCTTCTACTTTCGAGGTTGCGGAGCTGATACCTTCTTTCCTTGGTAAAAATTTTGCTGAAGAAATCGCAGCCTTAGAAAAGCTCAATAAGCCTGCGAGACCTTATATCGCTGTTTTAGGAGGTGCTAAACTCAGTGAAAAAATCGAGTTAATTGGCTCAATTGCAACAAAGGCAGATAAGATTCTAATTGGGGGGGCGTTAACATACACCATACTGAAAGCAAGAGGTCTAAGCGTAGGCAACTCTCTTGTGGAAGAAGACAAACTTACAGAAGCTGCAGAGATTTGGGACCAGTATAAAGATAAACTAGTTCTACCCTCAGACCACATTATTGTAGATGAGTTCAAAGAGCCTAAATTAGAAGAAGGATATGAGCATCTTAAGGGAGAAGAAATCCCTGCAGGTAAAATCGCTGTAGATATTGGTCCTAATACTATTACAACATATAGCAAGTACATAAAAATGAGCAAGACAGTACTTTGGAATGGTCCTATGGGAGTTTTCGAATGGGAGCTAGCAAGCAGAGGAACAAGAAAGATAATGGAGACAATTTCTTTTTCCGACACTTTTAGTGTAGTAGGTGGGGGTGACTCTCTTGCAGCTATAGCAAAACTTGGTGCCGTCAACTTTTCTCATATTTCCACCGGAGGTGGAGCGATGCTTGCTTACCTAGGTGAGGGAAAATTCCCAACATTAGCGAAGATCGCTGAATCACGCTTCTGAGTAATTAATTTACTCTGAACAAATTCTTTGTCGATCTGATCAATTCTGTGCTATTTACTTGATCAATGGCGGCGACAAGAGAAGAAAAGTCGGAAAAACTAACCATTCCCGCATTTGAAAAATTCACAGAAGCTAATTCTGCAATGCTTCCACCTAAGAAAACTGGGCAGATAATTTTTTCGGAGTGCTGTGCGGCTTGCAAAATAGATTTAGAGACAGAGTCCATTTTTGTCGCAGTTTGAGAAGCAACAACGACAGTTATAATAGATGTATCATTTTTGCGAACATGACTCTCTATTGCCTTTGCATATTCTTTTGCTGTGGCATCTTGCGCTAAAACCTCTGCATCCATTTCGAAGCCGAACTTATTGAGCTCTCTGCTAAAGTAGGTTAACTTCCCGTCTAAATTTGTAATTAGTGAGAATTTCCTACTATCTAATGGTTTCCTGAATTTAGTTTGGAGCTTTAACGCATCGTAAAAGTCGTCTATGTCTTTGCTTGGGTCATAGAGCAAAATAGATTTTTCTACCTCGTTAGCTAATGAATTAAGAGCATTGAACACCGGCTGGGGAGGATCAGAAGCGTAGATCGCTATAGAAGCGACATTGTTATTTGCTGCAAAATATTCAGTTATGCTTAAAATCGATTCGTTAAAATTTGAGCCCAAATCTATAACGTACCCTAATCCTAAGTTATCTTGAATTGCTTTATCTACTAAAACAGATGTTATTGCAGAACTGTCGGAAAGCAAGGCTGTAGAGCTATTTCGCAGAGAAGGCAACAGATAAGATAAATTCAGATTTGCGTTTAAATTTATAATACCAATACTACTATCTCCAAAAAGTACTACGGACTCTTCTTCAGCAAGTACTTGTAATGCATGGAAGTACCTTTCACTAACTGTTTCTAGCAGAAGAATTCCGGAAAGCTTGCTTCTTTTTATCTCTTCCCTAAGTTCTGCAAGGCTTAGCCTATCTGAGCTTATTACCAACAGATCGTATCTTTTTCCCAGCGCCTTGTAAGAAGGATCTGTTTTGTAAGATAAGAATTCCTCCTTTTCGGATATCACGTACAAGTTCCCAGAGTACCCTACTCTGTGTAAATTTGCCACGACTGTTTTTGCGATAGCAAGATCTTTAGTTCCAACAATGTCTATACAAATCGATTTTGGCGACAGTGCCCTAGAGTAAGATGTTTCTAGTTTATTTTTCAACATTTATCTTATTTTAATTTTCATTTTTAATTCACCGCTTTAGCACTCTTAGGTCTAGGCTGCTAACGCCCGAATAGCCTTAACAAAGCTTAACTTTCGAGTATCGTTCTAGCAAAATGAAATATAATAATTTCTTAAGAGTAAATTACTTTAGAAATATCCTTCGCGAATAATACAGGATTTTCATCTTGCCAGACTTTTCTTCCTACAGCGATACCTTTTATTCCATTCCTAACTAGCTGTGCAACCTCCCCTACATAATCTTCTGGGAAATTATCGGTTCCAGAGGCTAACACATCTATCCCTCCGCCAATCTTTGCTGCCCAGACAAAGGATTCTACAGTACCTGTATATTTAACCTTCACTGCATCAGCACCGAGTTCTGCTGCAGACCTAACTGCATATGCGACGACTTTTTGGTCGTGTTGATCTTCAATCTCTGGCCCTCTAGCATAAGACCATAGTATTGTAGCTATATTATGTTGCTCTGCATGTCTTCTGATCGCAGAAAACTGTTCGAACTGTACATGCTCCGAGATCTGTCCTGGGAAAATGGTAAATCCTATAGCTTTTGCACCAAGAGCAACTGCATCGTCTACATCAGCTAAGAGTGCACTCATATAATTCGAAGAATTTAGCGCTGTTTTTCCATTGAGCTTCAGTACTAATGGCATCTTTTCAGAGATTTCCTTAGTATAATGCCTTTTTGCATTTCCATATTGCATAGCAACACAACTAACGTCACTATTTAGCGCAATCTCAAAGATAAATTTCGGATCGTAGTTTCTATCGTTAAAATCCTTAGGACCATGTTCGATACCTTGGTCGTAGGCAAGCATAAATATTCTTCCGTTTTTACTGATAGGATCTAGTATAGACATGGGCAGAGGTTAAAAAGTTATATTATGTATCCTTCAAAAAAATTGTCTAATGCTTCAGCCTTGCTTTTTGCTTTTGCGAATGATGAAGCCACAATAAATCCTTCTGCCCCTAGATCCTGCCCGGCTCGAATATCGGCTCCACTGCCAATACCTGCCCCGATGTACGCCTTAGACTCCCCAGAGCTATGTACTAATTCTATGAACTCTTCTACATCCTTTTTGTTAGCATCGGTCACAGAAACATCACCACCGATTAATTCTGGTGGTTCGTAGGCAACTGCATAAGGAGATTTACGCGCAACTGCTTCTGCTTCTTCTAAATCCTCAACGCAAACCACAAGCCTTAGTCGCGACTGAGCATAAAAACTGATCGTAGAAACCACTTCCTCGATACCCCCTAAGCGCCGTTCACTATGGTTAAGAATCGAGTGACTAATTCCTAAATCTAATAAGTTAGCCCCAGCAATTTTACCAGTCCCCCTCCCCGGCTCAATTGCATCTAAGTGCTGAGAAAAAATTGCGAGTACTTCTTCTCCCCCCGGATCTGAGTGAGAATATTTTTCGGAAAAGTATCTTTGCGTAACTGCTAACTCGAACAACTGAGGAGCCAAGCCAATTTCCTGAATTAAACTGGGGTTACTCTCGAGCCAAGAAGAAACCTCTGCTAGGCTTTTGTCTAAATTTTCTCCAGTAGTTTCTGAGTATGTTTTCAGATTAAAAATGATCATAATTTAGAATAATAAATATTGTGCCTGTTGTCTATTTATGGTCAAATAAAGATAGGAATTACTCTAGAGTTAAATAAACAATGATGATATAAGTATGTCGCAAAGAAGATTGCGAGTTTTCATGTTAGGATGGGAATTTTCTCCGCTTATTGCTGGTGGATTGGGTGTAGTCGCGAAATCTCTTACAGAAAGGCTTTCTGGGACCCATGGGACGGATGTCACTTACGTGCTTCCACGCATACCTAGTGGAACTAAATTTAACTTTCCTGGAATAAAGTTCAAGGATGCATCTGGCGCGAAACCATCGAGAATAAGATTTCTCGAAGTTGAAGCTGGTCTCGTTTCACCATACTTTTCTCCCGAAATCAACAAGCAAGAACATTTCAGTAGTGCAGACAGCTCTAGCCTTTTAGACGGAAGCTCAGACCCAAAGAAAGATATCTATTCCGAGGATCTGATGCAGGAAATCGATGCATATGCGAGGAAGTCTTTAACTTACGCTAAGAAAAGCAAACACGATATTGTGCATAATCACGATTGGATGACAGCCCCTGCAGCTGAAGCTGCAAGCACTGCTACAAAAAAGCCCATGCTCATGCATATCCACTCTACAGAGTATGAAAGAACAATCGGTAACCCGAATCAGGATATATTCAACATAGAGAGAAGAGGGATGGCTAAGGCTGACTGCATAATCGCTGTATCTCAGAAAACCAAAGAACGAATCGTGGCAAACTATGGAATCTCCTCCGATAAGATAAAAGTGGTCCATAACGCTGTAGAAATTACAGAGAACAAATATGGAGAGATAGCTAAAGCTATTCATAAAGACGATAATGTCGTTCTTTTCCTTGCAAGGCTCACAGCGATGAAAGGGGCAAATTACCTGTTAGAAGCAGCTCCAAAGGTTTTAAAACATCAACCAA
This sequence comes from Candidatus Dojkabacteria bacterium, assembly GCA_048615025.1. Lineage (GTDB taxonomy): Bacteria > Patescibacteriota > Dojkabacteria > CALFHW01 > CALFHW01 > JBMCLZ01. The sequence goes on from JBMCLZ010000045.1 coordinate 4,596, forward strand.
AAACTAAATTTGTTTTTATTGGAAAAGGTGAACTAGGAGAACAACTTATAGAACAAAGTGTTGGTTTAGGAATCGCCAATAAAGTCACATTTACTGGATTCCTACCCCACGAACAAGTAGATAGAGCTTATAGATTAGCCGATGTATTTATCATGCCTTCTGTAGCTGAGCCTTTTGGCATAACACCACTTGAGGCAATAAAAAATGGAACTCCTGTTATTCTTTCTAAACAATCTGGGGTTTCGGAAGTTTTACAAAATGTACTAAAAGTCGATTTTTGGGATACAGATGAGCTTGCAAATAAAATTATTGCCATACTAAAACATGGCGTTCTCGCAGAAGAATTGGCAAATAATAGTAGAAGAGATTTATCGAATATTAGTTGGGATGAACAGAGTAGACAAGTATTCGAAATATACAAGGACATAACAAATAAATACAAGTTCAATTACTCATGAAGAATATTTGTTTGTATCTCCACGTACACCAGCCACTAAGACTTACTAGATTAAACTATCTAGAAATTGGAACTGTAAATGATTACTTTCATGGAAGTAGTCCATTTTCTAACGAGGAGATTATTGCAAAGGTTGCAAATAAAAGCTATTTACCTACAAATAGATTACTACTTAAGCTTCTCAGGCAACATCCAGAATTTAGACTATCGCTTTCTATAACAGGTGTATTCATAGAACAGCTCCAAAAATACGATCCAGGTGTACTTAAATCTTTCCAGGAGCTAGTAGAAACTGGCCGAGTGGAAATAGTTGCTGAAACTTATCATCACTCACTTGCAAGTATTTATTCGGTTTCTGAGTTTGCTGAACAAATTATGATTCACATGAACCTGGTTAACTCGGTTTTCGAAGTCAAGCCTAGAATATTCAGAAACACCGAGCTTATATATAATGATTATATCGCCTCCCTCGTTAAGGAAATGGGGTTTGAAGCAATACTTGCAGAAGGGTGGGATAAATATCTAGAATGGCGAAGTCCAAACTTCCTTTACGAGGCAAATACTGAAGAGTTATCAGAAGGGGTTAAGCAGACATTAGCAAGATATAACTTCAGCAAAGGCTCAAATTCAAAAAGTTTGAAGCTACTCCTCAAGAATTACAAACTATCAGATGATATTGCATTCAGATTCTCGAATCAGGCTTGGGAAGACCATCCGCTCTCTGTAGAAAAGTATTGCAAATGGGTAGAAGACTCTCCTGGGGAAACAATAAATCTATTTATGGATTATGAGACATTTGGAGAACATCAGTGGGAAGATACCGGGATTTTTAAATTTCTCAAGAACCTCCCGAAAGCCGTGTTCAAAAAATCCAAATTTAAATTTGCTGCCCCTTCCGAAGTAGCAGAAAAATTGCAACCTGTTGCAGCCGTTAATGTTCCCCATCCTGTTTCCTGGGCAGACGAGGAAAGGGATTTGACCGCGTGGCTCGGGAACGACCTTCAAAATGATGCTTTTAACAAGCTGTACTCTTTAATGGACAAGGTCAACCGGTGCAACGATAAAAAGATACTGGCATATTCAAATTTTTAGAAAAGCTTCCAGAGGCTCTATTAGGTAGAGGCATCGGTTTTTCCACTGTATCTGAAGCTGCTAGCGCAAAATCACATGGAAAAATATCTGTGCCAGATATAACCTCTTGGGCAGACCTGGAAAGAGACATCTCTGCTTGGCGTGGCAACAAAATGCAGGAATCAGCCTTAGAAAAAGTTTACGAGCTGCAGGCAAAACTAGAAAGAATTGCAAATAACCGTAAAACCAGTACTAAGTTGGCGAAATATATAGACGATTGGCGTAAGTTGCAAACTTCAGATCATTTCTACTATATGTCTACGAAGTATTGGGCAGATGGAGACGTGCACAAATACTTTAGCCCTTATGAGTCACCTTACGACGCCTTTATAAATTATATGAACGTAATAGAAGATTTCGAGCAAAGGCTAGATTTTGATTTATCTACATTTACAAGAACTGCCCATGGGACCCAAAAGACCTAAAATTGATTACCAACAGCTTATTAATCAGCATATATCAACACTAATGAGTTTACGTGCGCCAACAGGTCTTTTTAGAGCTTCAGGGGTAGATGTAGATACTGGATACGACAAAGCATGGCTAAGAGACAATTTCTACGAGTGTTTAGCTTTTGTGGTAATTCAAAGGTGGGACATTGTAGAAAAAACTTACGAGGCTC
>JBMCLZ010000046.1:0-6692 GCA_048615025.1 Candidatus Dojkabacteria bacterium
TACCCTTTCGTATAGCCATTTTGCAGAGCGCTCGTCTTCGGCATTTAAGATTACCACTCCACCAGGTTTCAGTTTCTCTACCAAGCGAAACTTAGCTTTTGCATAGTTTTCCCAAGTACCATGATAGTCTAAATGGTCTTCGCGAATATTCGTAATGATTGCACCGTCGAAGCGGATATCGCCGAATCTATTCTGGTCTAGACCTTGTGAGGTAGTCTCTAACACTGCGTATTCCACACCTTCATCGAGCATCATTCGCAAATACTGAGGTACCATCCAAGGGTCGGGTGAAGTTACATGAAAGCCTGTATCGAGCTCTTTTTTGCCTATTTTCGCAGCTGTAGAAGACAGGTAACCAGATTTTAAGCCTGAATTTTGCAGAATATGATAAACAATCCCAGTTGTCGTGGTTTTCCCGTCTGTGCCAGTTATCCCGAGGTTAACCAGTTGCAACTGGGGTTGTGCGAATTTCTTCTGAGCCTTACGCGCCTGGTACAAGTGAAAGATATTTTTTAGTTTTTGTAGCCCTGGTATTTTCATGATTTAGTTTTCGTCAGTTTTAATATTTTACTACGAAGCCTATGCAACTTTGTGGCTACGTTCGTCTCGCTTAAGCCAACTTTCTTAGAAATCTCAGCTACAGATAGCTCTTCGAAATATTTGTAATATATCAGATACTGGTCTTTCGGATCTAGTTTACTTATTGCGATATACAATTCTTTTTTTGATTCGTCTTCTAACATGTCTGCTAGGAGATCAACTTCTGAATCTTTTGTTGTGAGCGAAGCCGTCTCGAAATCGGTCATGTTTTTGTACTTATTATTCTTGCGATAGTAGTCGATAATTGCATTTTTAGCTATGCGGTAGACCCAAGAGTCTATGCTAACACCTTGCCATTTAAAGTCGTCTAATTTTTTGTATACCTTTACAAATACCTCTTCAGTAAGATCTTCAGCATCTTCTTTAGAGGAAACCCTTCCCATAACGTACCGCAATATTTTGGGGCGTAAGCGCTTGTAAAGTTTCGGGAAATCCCCTTGTTTAAGTTTCATTTTCTTGTATTTTTTCCGATATTCTTGTCAAGAAGTGTTCGTTAAATTCCGACTTCAATAGAGCATTTTCTATATCGTCCTCTCCAAAGTTATACCCAACCTCGTTTAAGTAACGATCGTTTACCTCGGTAAGGATGCTTTTGAGATCCGAGCTTATGTCTGAAGAGTTGGAGAATTTGTGTAGATCTAGAATAAGGTCTTCATTAACATGCTCTTTCACTAGGTCGATTTTGTAGTCAGTAATATTTTCTCTAGTAGGGAGAAGAATCACTTGCTCTATTCCTTCTGAGTCGAGCCAAAAGCGAAGTGTGTCGTAGTTTTTTGCATGTAAATTCACCAAGAGGACATTCCCCTGATAATCTGTAGGTTTAATCAGCAGAGCGATGCTTTTAAGCAGATTAGTTATAACCTTCGCCCGCCAAGTTTTTTTTTCGTAGTCAACGCCAAGTATGAAAAGAGACAACCCCATATCCCAATCTATGCGCTTGGTGTTTCGCCTAATGTTTTCTTGCGTTTCCAGTAGGCTATACAAAGTTTCCCTGACAGGCTCGCTAAAGTCCCAACCGTAAACTACAATTATTCTGCTGCCGTACTTTCGTATACTCCAGTTTGACAAGCTTAGCACAAGCTTACGGTATATTTTTCTGAGTATCCCTTTCATATTTACTCGAGTATTATACTTTCGCTACTTCTGCTCCAAGCGCTCTAAAGCGCTCGATAGTATTGGGGTAACCTCTTTCTATGTGTTCCACATTAGAAATTGTCGATTCTCCATCTGCCCCAAGGCTAGCCACAAAAAATGCCATTCCAGCACGAATGTCTGGTGCTTGGTAATCGTGTCCTTGTAAGGCCTTGCCGCCAGTAATTATTAGCCGGTAAGGATCACAAATAATGACATTTCCACCCGCATTATTATAGTTTACAGCAAACGCCATCCTATCTGGGAACATCTTCTCGAAGAATAAGATTGTACCTTCTACATATAGGCTCATGGCAATCGTTACAGACATCAGGTCTGTAGGAAAGCTGTACCATGGTTGAGAATATATACCCTTTACCCTTGCCCAATTGGCATCTTTTACCTTCTTGATCTGATTTTCAGGTACAAAAAGGTCTGCCCCCTTGGCCTCTGTGCTAACCCCCAACTGCTCGAAAAAGAAAAGAATTGTTTTTAGATCTTTATGCCTTACCCCTTTAATAAGTAACTCTCCATTTGTAACTACACTAGAGGCAATTAGCGTTCCGATGTCTATGTGGTCTGGCCAAATTTTGTGAGGTTGTTTCTGTTCCAGCCCTGCGTTCCCTTCAAGCATTATTTTCCCTTCTATATGCAAAACACTAGAACCAATTCCACTAATTTCTACCCCACTTTCCTGCAACAGTTCACACATCTCCTGCACGTGCGGCTCTGCTGCAGCTCCTCTTATTGTAGTTTTTCCTTCTGCAGCCGCTGCAGCTAGAATTAGGTTTTCTGTGGCAGTAACACTTGGCTCGTAGAGGAAAATGTCTCCACCTTGCGGTTTTCCTGAGAGCTTAAACTCACCCCACTCGTTGCCGGAGAACTCTACTCCCATTTGTAAAAACCCAGAAAAATGAGCCTTTAACTCTCTTGGACCAATCTTATCTCCACCGGGGAAAACTCCTTTTACCTCTCCAAACCTAGCAAGAAGTGGTCCGTAGAATAAAACACTTGCTCTTACTCTTTTTGCTAATTCTTCATCTATTTCTGTTTTCGAGACATTTTCTGTATTTATTTTTAGGTATCCCTCTTCTTTTCTGTAGTCCACTTCTGCTCCAAGATCTTGCAAAATTTCTACCATCACCTGAACATCTAAGATCGCAGGAACGTTTTCAAGGATGTAGTCTCCTTTGAACAGAATGCTCGCAGGGATAAGTTTAAGTACGGAGTTTTTGTTGCCAACTGGCTTAACCTCTCCTTTGAGCTTGTGCCCACCATTTATTTTATATTGCATTGTCCCATTATAACGAAATAAATATCTTTGCGTTACAATTGTGATGTAAGAAACTTGTAAGCTTTTTGTACGATAATAATTTGAATAAATGATTTGTATGAAATGAGTAAAAAGTAATGAGTAAAAAGAAAAGAGTTTTAGTTGTAGAGGACGACTACAATCTATCCCAAGTTCTAGAAAAACAGTTAAAGTTTTGGGGTTACGAGCCTTTCACCGAAGCAAGTGGTCTAGATGGGCTTCATAATCTTAAGCAAAACGACACTGACTTACTCATGGTTGATGTTGCTATCCCAGAAATGAATGGAATCCAGGTGCTTAAAAATATTCGCGATAGGGGAATAGATATTCCTGTTATTGTTATGACAAACTACAATCTCGAAACCAACGAGATTAGAGCCTACAGGAACGGTGCCAACTTGTTTCACAAAAAACCAATAAAATACGAGTTACTCCGTAGTCAGTTAGAGATGCTATTAACTAGCGAAATCAAAACTAGAGAAATTGTCTTAAGGGAGTTAGAAGTAATGCCCAAAGAAAGGTTGGTAAAAGTATCGGGAAAAAAAATCGAATTAACAAATAAGGAGTTCGATCTGGTCTATTTACTTATTAAGTCGCCTGGTGAAGCTTTTACAAGAACAGAGATAATATCTCTAATTCGCATGGGTAGATTTGAAGCGGGAGAAGGAAGTGTAGATACCTTGGTGAGCAGGCTGCGAAGAAAGCTTGGGACGTGTGCAGAAGGTGAAATCATCGAAACGGTCTATGGATACGGTTACAGACTTAATCTCTACTTTATCGGAACAAATTAGCAAGCTTCTCTATATCTTCTCTTTCCACTTCTGCTTGCAGAAATGGGGCAAAGCTCCTTTCAGCCATTAAAACTAATAATTGAGAGCAAGCTAATCTAGAATCTTCTATTTGCGCATCGATCGAGTGCTTTAGCCAATATGATCTTGCGAGAGTATCTTGGAAATACTTTTCCCAAAAATAAATCTTCTTTTTAGTTTCTGCCAAGTTTGTAAATTCTTCCTCGCAGTAAAGACTATAAGTAACTGCCGTCACTCTTCGCGCAGTATAATCCTCATACCAATCGTGTGCATCGTCGTTTAACTGGTCTAGCAGCACAATTTTTTCTAGTATTTTTATAAACTGTTTTCTTTGTTTTGAATCAACTAAAAGTGACACAAGGAAAATATACGCACTCATTCTCGTGCTCACCAGAAGATTGCTCAGTCTTGACTTTGTCTTTGGCTCTGTCTGCTGCTCGAGCAAATAAATCTGATCTACCTGATCCCAAAGGCTTTCCAGGGCGGCGAGCATTTTGGGGCTATGAGCGAGTATCTCTCTAGCTAGTTTGTAATGAGCTCTTAAAGCTATATTAGCTTTAAGAATTTCGCTTACTTCAGATTGACTGTCTAAGACATCGTCTAAGAGAGAGTACCCCGCCCAGCCAAGGTACAAACACATCTGTAGTTTTTTTAGCTCTTCTGTGCTTAGCAGCCCGTAAATTTTATTCAGTTTCTGGGCAAGCTCCAATGTCTTTTTAGCCTCTGCTAGAGGGAATTCTTGTAAAATCCGCGCAGAGAAATCTGCTGATACTAGTTCTAATAGTTGCTTTTCTAGTTGCTGAAGCTGCGCCTTTTCATTTTTTTTATGAGAGTTATCGCTTTTTTCCCCTTTGGTTTTAAATCTAGCAGTGTTGTGTTTGCTTAATGTGCTTAGTTCTAGAAGCAATGCCTTGTTGAAGAAACTATTGGTAGTGAAAGTAGGAGCTCCATGGTAAGCATAATCTTTGCAAAAAAATATCTGAGCATAACTTTTTTTCGGTGATACTTTTTCTCTAAGCTTAAGTAGAACAATATCTCTAATTAGTTCTGATCGAATCTGACCAATTAATTTCTCTACTCTGAAATCTGCCCCAAATCTATTTGCTTCAGCAAGATAGTAGCAGAGCATATCGCTACCAATGTAATATGGAGATTCAACTTCGCCCATTTTAAGGTTGTTTCTAATAAACTCTTCCGCACCACGAAGCTGTATCCCCATTTCTCTCATAAGAGCAACCAGGTTGGCATTTACAAACAAATCTACATCTTTCCAATTCCTTTCACTGTCCTCTTCTACATACCAACTCCTGTAAGGCCCGCCAGGGCTTTGCTCTAGCGAAATTATATTTGCAATCCAACTAGAGTCGATTGTACCCTTAAGCCTGTAAAGTGCCCTCCACAAAAGCACTGTGTCGTCTAGATCGTCTGGCAGCGACATCTTCTCTTCTTTTTTTGCATTCCTGGAAAAATAGTTTACTGTACCCTTACTCGAAACCTCATTTAATAAGTCCTTTTCTGATACTGACCCAGGAGCTGCTGCTGCCATAAAACCTATCGGAAAAACCACTGAAAATTGTCTTACAACTTTTGAATTTATGTCGGGCTTTAGGTAGCACTGAGCGATATACCTTTGCTGTAAGTCTATTTTACTCAGCTTAGGATTTCTCATCTAGAGCAATAATAAACTTGGTTCCCTTACCTAGTAAAGATTCCACTGTAATACTTCCGCCAAATTCATCTTCGATTACGTCTTTAACAAATGTAAGCCCTAAGCCAAGATTCCCCGATTTCGTTTTTTTCGAGTAACCTTCTGTGAAGATATTGTCTATTTCTTCAGGTCTTATCCCTTCGCCATTATCTTTAACCTCTAACAAATAAAGACCATCTTCGTCTTTGTAGCAATGGAGGCTAATCTTAGGGTTCTCTTCACCCTCATTCTTTTCTTTTTTTAGTTCATCAAATGCATTATTGATTAGGTTTAACACGGCCCGCTCAAACTTACTACGATTGCCATTAAGCTCTAAATCGGTCTCAAACTCTGTCTCGAACTCTATTCCATAGCGCATAAACTGACTCTTAAATATCTTGGCGATCCTAGTTAGAGACTCTTTTAGCATGAATACTTGTTGGGTTTCGTTTCCCCTCATAGTTTCTTTAGAGCATACGATAATGTCGTTCATTTCTTTTAATGTCTCTTCGGCGATAGCAAGCATCTCTGCCTCTTCGACAGGATCATTCGTTCGTTTTAGAATATCTATCGTACCTTCTAAGGCAGAAATTGGAGTGGCAAGATCGTGCAGAGTTGGCTGGGCAATTTCGCCGATAAGCGCAAGCTTATAGCTTGCTTCTATTTGTTCATCGAAGTTTTGCTTTAATCTTTTCGTCCTTTGTTTAACTTTTTTGTCTAGCTCCTTATTTAGAAGTTCGAGTTTCTGAGAGTATTTTAAGGCCTGATTATATGAGTACTGTATCTCGCTAAAGCCCAACCTTGTTATCTGAACAATTACTGCAATTAGTATAATTAGCATTATTGTGCTCTGAGGATCGCTTCTAGCAATATATTCCTTTTCTAAATCGCCATGGTAAAGCGCTATTGCAAGATAGGGTATTGAAAATAGTATTATGGCAATGACTGTTGCTCTCAGACCGATTACTATCGAAATAGAGAGGATTACGATAGTTACCAAAGCAAAACCAACTGCAATCGTTGTCGTCCCGATATATGAGTTAATTAATGAGAAAGAAATAATCCAAATAGAAAGGTATACTAGGCTTAGTTTGTAATTTCTCTTTAGGAAATAAACCCTTATAAAAACTAACGAGAAAAAATAAAAAAGTAT